>CAZJKW010000018.1:3720-26224 GCA_964546835.1 uncultured Fimbriimonadales bacterium | reverse complement strand
ACCTTCACAAAGTGCGATGAGCGATGAAGGAGCGGCAATGCCTGACGTCTTATATGTATTAAGACATCCGTTATATGCATAACCGTTATCCGTTGGTTGCTTACCAGCAAGAATAGCCGCGTTGCCATAATAGTTTCGTTGAACCATCGACGGGCATTCAAAAATCTTCCAGTTGTTTAGATATGGATAGATTGCGTTATGCCATACGCTTGAAACGCTGTCTTTATAGTCAGGATAGGATGCAATGAGTTGTCGCCAGTCGGCGGGTTGGTCCCAAATATAGGGTGCGTTGCCGTACCAAAAGCCTGCGTACTTCATAATGCCCATGGGCCATGTGTCGTCGTAGTCTCCTAGATACAGTTGGAAGCCGTTGCCGATTTGCCGTATGTTGCTTACGCAGGATGTCTGCTTCGCTTTTTCTTTGGCACTGGCAAAGACGGGGAACAGAATGGCAGCCAGGATTGCGATGATTGCAATCACGACCAGCAATTCTATGAGTGTAAACGCTTTTCTTCTCACGGTTACCTCCTTCGGAGTTTTTGCGGGCAATCGCCCGTAGGATTGAGTTGAAGCATTGCAAAACAATGCCATCTATTACAGGATAACAAACTTTTGACCCAATTTAGCAAGTTTTTTTGATTTTGGGAACTTTTTTGTTATTTTCCTGACACTTATGAGACGATTACAAAGGGGGAACCTTGTCTCCAGCAGGCCCGTTGGTTGGAGCCGGTCCTCCGCCGGGACTGCTATTGGCGGGTGGTGCCGCTCCACCCGGGTCTGCCGGAGTTGAACTTGGATTCGGGTTGTTTACGGCCGGTTTGCCGCCTGCATCCGTTGCTTCCTCGGCATTTCCGCCGCATCCTAACAAAGATACGCACGCGATTCCAATCAAGATTTTGTTGAATTTCAATTTATTGCCTCCTCTATGTGCTGATGATTAGAGCTCAACATCCGGTTGGAACAAGAACCAGTATCCGGAATTTGGGTCAAGGTGCAAACAGTTCGGGAATACCGCCAAATTGACGGTCCCATCCGCCAGATAGAGTGAAAAAGGGTCAACTCTTCGGTTGGTTTGCGCCGGTGCAATTTGCGCTGCCATTCTTCGCCACTTTGCATGGCCGTCCGCGAAGTTTGTTACGATGCCTTTGTTATGGATCCAGAAACCATACAGTTGGTTCACAAATATCCACTGGGTCGTAACGTTGGACGACTTGTAGATACAGGGAGCGGTTGCAGTTGCACATCCGAGTTCGGGATTTGAACTTGCGAATCCCAGTCTGGTTCGCTTTCCGGTTCCTTCCCACATCATGATCACATCCGAACTTGAAGCGACGAAGGATTGATTGATGGTGGATAAGAACCCATTGTACGTATAACTGACTTTTTGGGGTGCTTTTGCAACGGGCGAATAGGAAACGCCGGTCGCTTGTACCAAAGCGTATTCACTTGGACATGCATAGACCCCATAGTTGTTTAGATATGGATAGATTGCGTTTGACCAATGGGTTCTTGCTTGTTCAATACTTGAAGGTGTGGCACCGAATCTCCAATCGGCCGGAACCGGCCAAATGAAGCCGGATTGCCACGCAGCACCATCGTTCGGACTTGCCATAGGAAATCGGTCATCATAATCTGAGAGATACAGTTGTACCGATGTGCCCATTTGGCGCAAGTTGCTGGTGCAAGAAGTTTGTTTTGCTTTCTCTTTTGCTGAAGCAAAGACAGGGAAAAGGATAGCAGCCAATATAGCAATGATGGCGATGACTACCAACAGTTCAATCAATGTGAACGCTCGTTTTCTCATTGTCCTCTCCTGCTGAATTGCGTTTTGCAAGGTTGTGACCCGCAAAAGAAGCAGCTCAGTCTCCATAACAATATAACAATTATTTTGAATTGTGCATAACAATTTTGAAAAATCAGATGATTTTTTTGAGAATGGCGTAGGTTTCCTGGAGACTTTGCGGCAAAACCCTCACTTCTCCGGTGACCGGCATGAAGTTCGTATCGCCGTTCCATCGTGGGACCACGTGCCAATGAAGGTGGTCTTCGATACCGGCACCTGCTGCTCGTCCCAGGTTAACTCCAATGTTAAACCCGTGTGGCTTAAATGCCTCGGTAAGCCATTCGATGGATTTAGTGATTAGATTTTGGATTTCGAGATGTTCGTCATCTGAAAGGTCTGCGAAACTGGCTGTATGTTGGTAAGGTGCGACCATCAAGTGGCCACTGGTGTATGGATAGGCATTGAGAATAACGAATGCATGTTTGCCACGAAAAAGGATTAGGTTTTTCTCGTCGTCGCTTTGGTTTGGCAGTTCGACAAATATGCATTCGCCACTACCTTCGGCTGCAGATTTGACATATTGATACCTCCAGGGTGCCCAGAGCCGCTCCATGTTTTTAAGTATGGCGCGATTTGTTTGTCAGATTAATTTTGAATGCTGTCAAAATGCGATTCATGAATGTGAAATTGCTTGCCAGATTGACAGAAGCACATGGCGTTCCGGGCCAGGAAGATTTAATTAGAGACATTGTTAGACAAGAGTTGAAAGGATATTGTGAATTTTCTGTTGATACCATGGGGAACTTGATTTGCTTTAAGGAAGGAAAGGCAAAGGGAACAAAAAAGAAGTTAATGCTTGCCGCACATATGGATGAAATTGGTTTTATTGTTAAGTTTATTGATGACAACGGCTTTCTGAGATTGCAGCCGCTGGGTGGTTGGGATCCAAGACAAATGGCGAGCCAGCGCGTTTTTGTTCATACAAAAAAAGGAATGTTGCCCGGAGTTTTGATGGCAAGCACAAAACCCAAACATATGCTTTCACCGGAAGAAGCAAACAAGCCGCCGACAACGGACAATTATTTTGTTGACATTGGACTTTCGGGGAGTGAAGCGAAAAAGCAAGTTCGTTTGGGTGATATGGTCACGATGAATCGCACGTTGCAACAAATGGGAAAATTGTTGACATGCAAATGCATGGATGACCGAGTTGCCGTTTACACGATGATTGAATCGGTTAAGGCAGCAAAAAAACATTCAGTTGATGTTTATGCAGTTGCAACTGTTCAAGAAGAGATTGGATTAAGAGGAGCCACAACAAGCGGCTGGGCAATTAAGCCGGACATTGCAGTGGCAATTGACATCACGCTTGCGAATGATTTTCCGGGAATTCCTGAACAGGACCAGGTGACGAAATTAGGTTCGGGAACCGCAATAAAAATCATGGACGGTTCGTTACTTTGTCATCCAAAAGTTGTTGAACATTTCAGATCGCTTGCAGAAAAAAATAAGATTAAGCATCAAATGGAAATTTTGCCGGCCGGTGGAACTGACGCAGGTGGTATTCAGCGATTGCACGGTGGTATTCCGTCATTTACGTTGTCCATTCCTTGCCGATATGTTCACACCGTAAATGAAACGGTTCATTCCGATGATGTGGATGCTTCGGTTGCACTTTTGTCAAAGTACATTGAAGATGCACACACCGGAAATTACCGTTTCGATTAAGGTTAGTTGGCTTCTATCGGAACCGTTCTTTCACGCCACGTTCTTTTCTTGAGTGAGATGATTGGGTCCGCGCCGGGCATACCCGGAGGAAGGTTTTTGGCGAGCGCAGGTGCTTGGTAGATATTGGGAACGTTAGTTCCCATATCAAAAAAGTTGCCTACAAAAGTTCCTGCGATTTGGTTTTGTTTGCGGCTAACTACGACGCCTTGTGCATAAAATGCACCCATCATCGAAAGTTGCGAATCACCACTTCCAATTGCAAGTCCGATATTTCTTTTTGCAATGAAGCCCAGTGCCGTTTGAGTTGGGAACAGTTTTCCAGAAACCGGAAGCAAGTTTGAGCTGATGTTAATATCTTGAGTAGCGTAAATGGTTCCTTTACCATCGAATCTGATGTCAAGATTCTTTTCACCAATTTGCAACGAGCCGTTTACTTTCACCATTCCGTTAATGATGAGTTTTGCCGGATTTGATCCGGATGCAGGAATCCATTGAATGCTATTTCCAAATGCATCGGGACCTAGAGTAAATGCAGCTGTACCGCTATTAAGGGTATTCCCAGGGATGTTAACGAGCATTGCGCGGGCATTCAAAAATGCCTCGTGCGTAGAATATGTAACGCCATTTACCTTATAGAAATAGGGATCAGCACCGATTCCACTAATGATTGGAAATCCGACTCGGTCACCGAGGTCATATTTTTCGCCGGTTCCATTATCTGAAGTTACACCACCAGCCCCCGGATTACCAACAAATCCATCATTTACAAACGTTCCATCAACGCTACCTTTGTTTCCTGCTGCAGGATTCGACTGACCAACGGTTGCACTACCTTGAACCTTTATCAATCCGTGTTTAACACGGACTTCAGTGCTCAATGAGTTTAGTCCGTTGATTACTGGAATCGTTGGAATTCCTGTCGAAATTTGTGATGGCATTCCGACGTAGTTGTTTCCAATGTGAGCGTTTCCAGAAAAGGACGAATTCATTTCAGTGACCGTTAATGGTGGGTCATAAATTCCGTTACCGTTTGTATCATTGTAGGGCTCTGCAGGTGACCAAGTGCCATTTCCATCTTTGTCAATATACGGTTCACCCGGATCCCAAACGCCGTTATGATTTGAATCTGTGTAAGGATCTTGATCATCACGAACACCGTTTCCATTGAAATCTGTAAACGCTTCACCTTCTCCAAGCAGATGGACAGAGCCACGAATATCAACGTTTCCATTAATGGCCTGTCCCGATGCACCTGTTCCGGCAAAAATGGCGTTATTCCAAATTCCGACGTCTTTGACGCTAACCAAAATGCGGACACTTCTAGAAATTTTTCCAATTTTTGCTTCACTCGTTAACCAAGCGGCGCTTCCACTGTTAAATGCTTGAACTCGAACACCTCCGGTCACGCCGGATGGCAATTCGACGGGAACTTCGCTCAGATTCACATACGAGTTGACAACCGAGCCATCTCCTTGTTCTGCATCTGCGATTACTTTTTGGTAAACGTAGTCGGCACCTGCTTGCGCAGTTTGAAACACTTGTGCTGCCGTTACTTCATTTCTGCTTCTTAGAATGCTGCCGCCTGCGAGTTGTCCGACTGTTAAAATTGAAAAGAGAACAACCATCATTACAAAAAGCATAATGACGGAAGCGACTCCACGATTGCGAGATTGTTTTTTCATTTTGCGTTCCTTAGAAACGTCAAAGCCGTCATTCGATTGGATTGTTTTCCGGCAAATGAGTTTCTTTCAGTCAAAAGGGTGATTTGAATGGCGACACGATTTCCAACTTTTGTAAATTGAAAATTATTGTAATCTTGGTTGTATTTTGAAGATTGTGGATCGGGGTCCTTAAGCAATATCCCCGTCAAAATCGTTTTTTGCGAACCTGTACCTTCCCAATACCTTAATTGTCCGGAACTGTTAACGGTGTAATTCCGAATAATTCCGTCGGATTGAATTGGTGTCAAGAATTCTTTTTCGCCCGTAACTGAGTCGTTTGTTGTTGCCAATTTCGGTTGAGTAAATGTTAATGTTCTCCCATCAGAACTTACGGTAACGGAGAAGGCCGCACGCAGGTCTTCGCTTATTTTTCGAAGAACATTTGCAGACTTATCACTCATTTCCACGCGCGAATCAGTCTTTTGCATGGTTCTCAAAGTGTTAGTGAGCAGTGAAAGTGAATAAAGAATTAGAAGAGACATCAATGTTGAACCGACTAAGACTTCTGGAAGCGTAAATCCTCTTTTTTTTCTCATGAGTCTTTTCCAATCAGAGTAGTTAACTTAACTTCCATGTTTTTGCCGTTTGCAGAAACCCACTTGACCGTTACCGCAACTTCTTTTAGAGTGGCTGTTTTGTCAGTTATGGTCATTTCCCCAACGCCACTGCGCAACTGAACGCTTGGAGCAAACTTCATTCCCGAAACTGCCGGAGCAGATGAAAATATAAAAGGGCCGGTTCCGGACCAATTTTCGACATATCCCAATGCATACAATTTGCTATAGGAAACGTCCAGATAACCCAGTTGCCGAATTTGTTCGGTCTGCCAACTGGCAATTTGAACCGCTTTTGACATTTCGTCCGACTTGTGGTGAGATCTGCTGACAACCGGGGCAACGGCACAAAACGCAAGAGCACCCAAAAGCAGAATTCCTGTGGCAATGAGGGTGTCTATGATTGAAAATCCCTTGCGGCGTCTTTTCATTGTCATGTTGTTTCTTCCATTAATCCGGCTCTAACCTAACATGAAAATCCTCGCACTTATGCTTGATTTATGAAAAGGTATATTGGAAGTGGAGTGATAAAAATCACACGTTTTGCGGTTTCGTTCTTGGCAATTTGGCTTGTCATTTCCGCTGCGTTGCTTGCGGGTCTCAGTTGGTATAACCGCCAGCAAAACATCGTTTTGGAAGGCACAAAAATAGAGGCAACGGTCAGACATCCGGTGACTGAAGAAATGTGGAAATCCGCAAATTCTTTTTCAAACATTCAGGCACCGAATTTTCGTTTACCCGATTTGGAAGGTAAAGTGTGGAGTCTAAACCAAATTGCAAAAGGCAGACCGGTGGTGCTTTATTTTATTAAGTATGGTTGCCCTTGCAGTATTGATGTCGAACCTCTTTTTATTAAAATGCAAAAGCAACTTGGATCCCGGGTTGTATTTGTTGGAATCATTAATTCGAATAAAACAGAAGCAACAGCGTGGAGAGACGACACGAATTCAAACCTGATATTGCTGATGGACGAATCCACCAAAACCATGCAGTACTTTAAAGCAAAACAATCGGTTTACACCGCTCTTGTTCGGCCTAACGGCACGATTGAAAAACTTTGGCCCGGATACAGCGCATCCATGCTAAAAGAACTGAACGAAACAGCATCAAATTTGGCGGGATTCAAATCTATGCCTTTTGACCCAGATTATGCGCCAATAAAAATGACTTCCGGATGTTCCTTTTACGATTGAGATTTATGAAATTTCTTTCTTCGTAATACAGGAACCAAAAATATGCTTGCGCCGCTGACACTCAGATATAACAAAGCAAACGATATTAGGGGCAACAAATAAGTGTGGAATCCATCACCAAAGAAACTTAAATCGTGAATATCTTCGGTTAACTGATCGTTTCTTGTTGCTACCTGCAACACTTTTCCCGTTGAACCGCAAACCTGAACCTCGTGATACCCTTCATTGCTAACAATTTTATAAATGTTTTTATTTGGACGGTAATCCATCCTGTCAATGTCTTTGTGAGACTTTAACTCCGATATTCCGAGATTGCAGGCCGCTTCGGCAGCTTCATTTAGGCCAATGGATTCTCTTAGCGATTCAATTTCCGGACCCTTTTGTTCCGGTGGGCGCACCCAGCCAATACTTCCCTTGGTCGCCAATAGAAATCCCGTAATTGCAATCGTTGCCAAAAAAATGCACGAAAACAGTCCAACCCATCGATGAATGACCCTCAATAGCCGATACATAGATGGTAAGTCTACGCCTAAACTTGCAGTTTCAATTCCTAAGTGGACTACAATAGCGAGCCGAGCCGAAGTAGCTCAGTGGTAGAGCGGCTGTTTTGTAAACAGCGGGTCGCGGGTTCAAATCCTGTCTTCGGCTCCAGTTTCAATTCGGAAAAGAATCATGCGCTATTTGTTATGGGTTGCCTGCTTGGCTCTGTTTTTGGGCTGTTCAAAAGGCAGACCTGAGCCGAATTCTCTTGAACCGATTTTAACAGAGGCAAATTCTCTCGGCCTAGTCACGTCTCTCGATGAAATTGATTCTAACTATACGAGCAAATCGGACGACATCTGTGAAAGTCTGAATTTGTTCGATGTTCAACTTGACCAAATCCGACCCCATTTTTTTCAAGCAACGCGTATTCTTGAAAAAAAAGATGGTGAAAAAGCGATTGAGGCATTTCGCGAAATCAACAACGCATTGATTGCTGCGAGGTCTATTCCTATCAAAGGCAACTTCGCACCCGAAAGAGACTTGACCGATTTGACAGAAAGGTTTCCTAAAGAACTGGACCAGATAAAAGACGCAATTCGATTGTTGTTAGCAAGTGCAGTTATTAAACGACTTAAAAACCAAACCGACTGGCAAGACGACTTCGATAAAGCCGTCGCCATAACCGTCATTTGTGAGCAAGGCCCGACCATGCGAGACAAGTTAAACTATATTTCATGTGCAAATTACGTTCTTGATTGTGCAGAAATTTTAGCAGTACCTAACACATCTGTTTCTATCCTCCCTTTACCAAACCTAAATGATGCCTTCGGCTATGAAATAGCACGATTTCGTAAATTCATTCGTCAAACCGATGCAAATAATCAGGAAAAGTTGGATGATAATCAAGAAGCGAGAATTGACCTCTATCGGCGGCTAAATCACGAAGAAGCCGACCAAGCATTAATCCAATATTTAGCAAAAATTGTTGAACTCATAAAAGTTGAAAAAACGAATCCGCAAAAAGCCATCGAGATTGGCAACGAAGCAATTGTAAAAGGCAGGCAGAACCCAAAAGATTTACCGGCAAGGGTTGTTGGAATGCAAATTCCAATTTGCATAAACTTAATTAAGAAAAAAATTGCGATGCGGGAAAGGTTAAAACAGATTGGTGAATCAAAAAAGCAATGGAATCCTGCCGCTATCAAGATGAAAGCGGATGATACGGTCAATTCCTCTCGACAAATTAGAGAAATGGAACCGATGAATCAAAGGCCACCCCTGCCGGATCTTCGGTAATCACATCTTCCAATGAACTTCGCCGTCACCGTAAATGGTCTGGTGATAATTGATTTGAGCATCATGATAGTTCGCATGTCCGACATAAATCTCCGCGTATTCAAGTGGAGTTGCAACACCTTTTGGAGTTTGAATTTCTCGATGTATGGTTTCGTCCGTTTCTTTATCAAACTCCGACCGGAAATCTGAAAAGGAATTTCTTAACTCTTCAATGATTTTTGTCTTGCTCTGGAACTCTTCCGGTGCTTTCATCCATCCTTCGGGAAAAGTCGGACTCTCTTCCCCCCTCAATCGCCGGGCAAAATGCCGGTTGATATACGCAACTTCGTAAGTTATGTCAAAGGGTGTTCGTGCGACTCCTCCGGGTGACTTTCCCAAACTCTCCTCGCTACATGCCTCAAGGTCACTCAAATAGGCACTTTCAATCCAGTCCATTTGTCCCTTCAAAAACTCCATCATCGTTTTTTGCATACCCATAAGTTCAACTTCAGGGTAAAATTCTCCTTCAAATTCGCACGGTCCCGCCTTGGGGTGCCCTTTGTGGGTGTTCCGGGACCGGAGGCTAACCCTAAGGAGACAACATGACGCCGCTAACTATGAGGGAGCTCCTCGAAGCAGGAGTTCACTTCGGGCATGCCACCAGACGGTGGAACCCGAAAATGAAACGATACATTTATGGTGCCCGTTCCGGGATTTACATCATTGACCTTCACCAAACCATCAAACTTTTTGAAGAAGCGATGGAAAAAATTCGCGAAGTGGTTGAAAACGGCGGAAACATCCTTTTTGTCGGAACCAAAAAACAGACCGAAGGTGCCATTCGAGAAGCCGCAATTCGCTGCAGACAATATTACGTAAGCGAACGATGGATGGGTGGGCTTCTTACAAATTGGAAAACCATGCAAGCGCGAATTTCGCGAATGAAAGAATTAGACCGATTGAGCGAAGAGGGCTATTTCCAACGGCTAACCAAAAAAGAGGGCATGATGCGCGAGAAAGAACGCGAACGCCTTCACAGAAACTTTGACGGAATCAAAGATATGCCCGGAATGCCGGCATTGATGTTTATCGTTGATTTGAAAAAAGAAGCGATTGCAGTACAAGAAGCGCGTACGCTTGGAATTCCAATTGTTGCGATTGTGGATACAAATTGCGATCCGGATGATGCAGATTACGTCATCCCAGGAAACGACGATGCGATTCGTGCGGTTCGATTAATTAGCGGAAAAATTGCTGATCTGGTGCTTTCATTGCGACCAGTTGACGATAAAGCCGGCGAGGATGCCGAATTGGTCGCAGCCGAAGTAGAACAAGCACAAGAACAAGAAGCAGTACCACTTGGCGAAGTTGAATTGGAAATGCTTCGAAAATTCTCACTTGAAGAAGAACTCGAAGAAGTTGGACCGGCAACAAGCAGAGCAAGAAAATCAAAACACGAAGGAACAGAAGAGGAATAAATCAATGGCGATTTCAGCACAACTTGTAAAAAAATTAAGGGAAGAAACCGATGCACCGATGATGGACTGCAAAAAGGCACTTGAGCAAGCCGAAAGCGAAGGCATCATGGGCGATGACGCATTGGTAGCAAGAGGCAAAGAAATCTTGCGCGAAGGCGGAAAAATGGCAGCAGGAAAACGACAAGACCGAGCCACTTCTTTCGGCACCATTGGCGTTGCTAAATCCGGAAATGCGGTCGCTGCAATTTCACTGCTTTGCGAAACTGATTTTGTTGCAAGAAATGAAGATTTCATCGCTCTTGCAAACAAACTGGCATCACACTTTGCCGAAAACGAGCCCAGCGCAAACCCTTTGAATGATGTAATTGATGGCAAATCGCTTCAAGAACATTTGGAAGAAGCAGTTGGAAAAATCCGCGAAAACATTCAATTGGGTGGAGTGAAACGAATCTCAAGCAATGAAGCCATTGGATTCTATCTGCACCATGACAAAGCAAAAGCCGCACTTGTCGCTCTCTCGGGCGCAAACGGAAACGGCGAGGAACTTGCCAACAAAATCGGAACCCAAATTGTTGCTTTGCACCCTGAATACATTTCAAAGGACCAAGTTGACCAAGTGAGATTAAGCAAGGAAATTGAAATTGAAAAACAGAAAGCAATTGATGATGGAAAACCGGTGGAAATGGCAGAAAAAATCGCACAAGGCAAAGTGAACAAGGAGTTTTTGCAAACAGTTGTTTTATTGGAACAACCCTGGTATGCAGAACTTTCGAAAAAAGTTGGCGAAATTGTCGGCTCTGCAAAAGTCACTCACTTTGTTCGAATTGAAGCCGGAAAACCGGTCATCGAATCGGTCATTTAAGTTGAAAATCAAAACGGGCAAGCAGTACGCTTGCCCGTTTTCTTTTACAGGACTTCAACCGTCGCCGTCGAATTCAAGAACATGAATATGAAACCAAGATCGCTTGGTTGGCAAATGGGGATGTCCGCTTATTGGTTCGCAACCAGCATGAAGTGGTTCATCATGCTGTTGGCTCTTGGATTAGTTGTCAAAGATATTGTTCCCGGTGGTGAAGAAGGCACTTTGTGGGGTCGCGTGGTGATGGTTGGTGCAATATGGGCAATGGTGGGGCCCGGCCTCTTTGGTTATTTAAGTGACAAAACCAATTCACGATTTGGTAGATGGCGACCTTATCTTGCCATCGGCTCAGGAATTACCGTTATCGCACTGTTTTTACTAATTAATGCAAAAGAAACAAAAAATTACAATCTAATTGTTTTTGGCTATTTGTTGTTACAGATGTCCGACGATTTAGCAACCGGCCCGTACAGCATGTTGATTCCGGGATTAGTTCCTGAAAATCAGCGCGGAAGGGCTTGCGGCATCATGGGACTATTTCAATTCGGTGCTCAAGTTGTCGGTGGAATCGTTGCATTGCTGCTTGGCGATTTCAAATTAATATTGATGACAATTGCTGCGGTCAACGTCCTATGCGCAATTATCACTCTGACAACAGTCAAGGAAGATCCCGTCCGAGAATCCGAATCATCGGTTCGCTTTTTCGAAGGTCTGGCAAAGCCGTGGAAGAACCCCGATTTCAGATGGGCATGGTTAACAAGATTCTTAAATGCGCTTGGGTTTTATCTCATATTGAGTTACCTTTCTTTGTATCTTGTGACGCGCGTAAAAGAGTTCACATTATTCGGAATTTCGGTTGCGAACAGCGCGACCGAGGCTGTTTTTGTTCTTGCATTGCTCATTTCGTTACTTGCGGCGGTGGGCTCAATTGTTGGCGGGAAACTTGCAGACTCAATTGGACGAAAAAAAGTAATTTATGCGTCTGGCACACTGATGACAGTTTTGCTTCCACCTTTTGCATTTTTCCCAAATTTCACAATCATCTCATGTTTGGCTATCTTTTTTGGAATCGCTTATGGAGCTTATGAATCTGCAGGGTGGGCAATCGTTAGCGACGTCTTACCCAATCGAAGCGAGTTGGCAAAAGACATGGGTATATGGCAATCAAGTATTGCAACCCCTCAAATCTTAAGCGGCATTGCAGGAATTGCCGTTGACTGGGGAAACCGAACTTGGGGAAATGGTAACGGATACACCCTTGTGTTCTTGTTTGCAAGCGTAGCCTATTTCTTTTCAACAATTCTAATCAAGAAAATAAAAGGCAGCGTTTAACAAAAAATGTCTGGATTCAATCAGGACATGATTGTTGCTCCAATCACGGGAGCGCTCCGGTCTGCCGTCGCAATCATCCGAGTATCCGGCAAGGGGTCTTGGAGTTTAGCAAAATGCATTGTGTCAAAAATCTCGGATTCACCGAACCTCCAACAGTTTGTCAACATTTTTGAACAGGGTGAGTCCATTGATGAAGGATACTTAACTCTTTTCGAAGAAGGACGATCTTACACGGGCGAAGAGTCTTTTGAATTAAGTTGCCATGGTAGCCCACAAATAGTAAACCGAATTTCAAATGAAATTATTCGGCTGGGAGCAAGAGAAGCAAGACCGGGAGAGTTTACGGAGCGGGCTTTCATCAATGGAAGAATTGACTTAACTCAAGCAGAGGCAGTTCGAGAAACCATCGAATCAGTTTCTGAATTGCAACAAAAAAGAGCAAATGAACTGCGAAGCGGAAAGTTGTTCAAGATCATAAGCGAATTAGAAAATGATGTAGCACAAGTCCTGGCTTTGGCCGAAGCGACCGTTGATTTTTCGGAAGAGATAGGAGAACTGGATAAGCCCGGTCTACGACTTCAAATCAGCACAATTCGCGATACAATTAGCTCTCTTAAGTCGCAATTTCCTACAGCAAGGCTGATTACCGAGGGAATAAAAGTTGCCATTATCGGCAAGCCAAACGTTGGTAAATCGTCATTGTTAAATGCTATTTCCGGTTTTGAGCGCGCCATTGTTACCGACATCCCGGGAACAACCCGAGACACAATTGAAGAAAAGGTTTTTTATGGTGGAATTCCAATCACGTTTTTGGATACAGCAGGAATTAGGGAAACGGAGGATAAGGTTGAATCGTTTGGTGTTCACCGAAGCAAGAACGCAATTGAGAGCGCAGACTGTATCCTTTTTGTTTTTGACTCGACAGAAGGCATTACCGTCGAAGATAATGAATTATTGAATTTAGTAAGAAACAAATCTTTTATTCTTATAGAAAACAAAATTGACTTAACCAGTCAAACGTCCCAATCTAAAGCAATCGGAATTTCGGCAATCACAGGTGCTGGAATTCCCGAGTTAATGTCAGCATTGTTGAACAAGTTTCAAACTGACCCATCGTATTTGCCTCTGATTAATCAACGACACTTTCGAGAGTTAGAAGTTGCATCGGATTCTCTTGGAAAAGCAATCGAAACATTGTCCAGCCAATTACCGGTTGACCTTGTTTGTATTGATTTGAGGGACGCATTATTGGCGCTCGGAAGAATAACGGGTTCTTCGTCAACCGAAGACATTTTGGATCAAATTTTTTCAAGGTTTTGCATCGGAAAATAACCCGTAAATTTAGTAGTCATTTGTCCTGCTGTACTGGGTAAAATACTGGTTGAGCCGCCAGGCTGCGCTTAGTCAAAAACAAGGAGAAATAGATGAAAATTTTGACAAAGTTGCATTGGATTGTGGCTTTCTTTACATTGCTCTTAGTAGGATGCGGTGGTGGAGGTGGAGGCGGATCGGCTTCTGGTTCTGCTCGACTCTTCCTAACCGATAGTTTTAACGATGATTACAGTCAAGTTTGGTTGAGAATTCACAAAGTAGAACTTAGAAATCAAGCAACCGTTGCATGGGCAACTGCCTTTGAGAGCAATGCTGGAGTTCTGATTGATGCAAAAACACTTCGCGACGTTTCGGGCGCCAGATTTTCGCTTTTGGCAAACGGCGTGATTCCGTTGGCTACATACGATGCGGTTAGAATCACATTTGAAGACAAAGTGGTTTTGGTCCCCGCAGGCGGTGGCTCGGGGCTTGAAAAAACCGTTGATGATAATGGCGGCGACAGAGACAATCAAAACAGACCGCGACGTGTTTTCAGCTTGAATCCGCCCATTAATGCTGGTGGCAGCGACGTCATTATTGACATTGACCTTGCCAACTTCACCTTGACTTTTGGTGGAACTAAAGTGCTCATGTCTCTCCAACAAGGAAGCAACTCGGGCCTCAATGACCCGAATCGGCATGAACTTGAAGACTATCACGGAACGATTGCAAATCTTTCGTCAAGTTCTTTCACTCTCAACACAACCGGTGGCGGGCCGCTAAATGTGCGATACGACGGCACGACGGTGATTTTCCGAGAATCAACCGGTGCGTCGGCGACACTGGCAAACGGGCAATTCGTTGAAATAGATGCCCGCTGGGATGCTTCCCAAGGCGCACTTATTGCCAAGGTCATTAAGATTGAAGATGGTAACTCTCCAAACGAAGCAGAAGTTAAAGGTGGTGTTACCAACCTAAATCTGGCAGCCAATGTCATGACCCTTACCAACATTCGCGAGGTTGAAAACTTCACACCACAAGGTTCAACAGTAACCGTCCTTTGGACAAATTCCACCGTGTTCCGTCGAAGCGGAGACATCGTCACTGAAGAGTTCTTGAAGAATTTCAACATTGCCGAGGCAAAGGGCTCTTACAATGTCGCGACAAACACCTTGACAGCAACTCGCATAACCCTGGAAGATGAAAATGGTCCCGGTCAAGGCGAAGCAGAATGCAAGGGAACTGCTGCAAATGTGAACCTGGCGGGCGATCAAATGACCTTGAACAACATCACCCAAATTTTCGGATTTACACCGCCTCCCGGACTCAGTATTACCGTTGTCTGGAATGCGGGAACAGTTTTCCGAAATGGTAACACAATCGCTACTGAAGCCATTGTTTCGAATGGTGGGTTTTATGAAGTCAAAGGAACTTACAATCCGGCGACACAAACCTTAACCGCTGAAAGAATCAAAGTAGACAACAACTAAAGCCATTTTCCGTTGGCTTACCTAAGCAGGAGGAGCAGTTTTGCTCTTCCTGCTTCATTTGTTATCGGAATGTTAACGAAAGGTACGCCGAACCCTGAAGCGTTTCCGGCATCGGTAAAATTTGAGCGCTTTCACGGGACTTTGGACAACGAAGTCGAAGGTCAGGAGGACTTAAATGAAAAAGAGAAAAATTGCACTTGTCGCACTTGGATTGTTTGCCCTTTTGGGATGCGGGGGAAACAAAGAAACCGAACCAACAACCAGTGGCGCAACAGAAACAAAACTAACTGGAGAAATCAAAGTTGACGGATCGAGTACCGTAGGGCCGATCAGTTCAGCTATAGCCGAAGAATTCGCTGCAATTCAACCCGAAGTCAGAGTTTCCGTAAGCGAAAGCGGCACTGGCGGTGGGTTCAAAAAGTTCGTGCGCGGAGAAATTGACATCTGCGATGCAAGCAGGCCGATCCAAGCGGACGAAATGAAATTGGCTGAAGAAAACAGTATCGAATATATTGAAATTCCTGTTGCCTATGATGGCCTCACGGTTGTAGTAAACAAAGACAACACGTGGTGCGATACTTTAACCGTTGATGAGTTAAAGAAAATCTGGATGCCGGGTAGTACAGTAAAGACATGGAAAGATATTCGTCCTGAATGGCCGGCAGAAAAAATTGAACTGTTTGGCGCAGGACAAGCTTCTGGAACCTTCGACTATTTCACTGAAGCCATCGTCGGAGAAAAGAAAGCAAGTCGAACTGATTATCAAATGAGCGAAAATGATAACGATTTGGTTCGCGGCGTTATCGGCAACAAAAATGCTCTTGGATATTTTGGTTACAGTTACTACGACCAAAATAAAGACAACCTAAAAGGCGTAAAAATTGATATGAAAAATGGCGGTATCGCCCCTTCACCGGAAACGGTGATGGACGGGACATACCAACCTCTCAGCAGGCCCTTGTTTATCTACATCTCGAAAAAAGCGTATGAACGACCGGAAGTAAAAGCGTTCGTCATGCACTATTTTGAAGAGGCAAGCCAAAAAGCAATTTTGGACGAGGGATTCATTACACTTCCTTCAAATGTTGTAAAACTTGCGAAAGAGCGATTCGAATCAGGAGTTACCGGCACTCTGTTTGGCGGCAAAGAACCCATTGGACTAAAGATAGGTGATCTGATGTCAAAAGAGTCAGGCAAATAATTCCCCTCATGGCGGAACAAAGAATTGCCGCCTCAAGATTGTGGCGCGAACGAATTGTTCGTGCCACAACTTTCCTCTGTGCGTTTGCTTCCATATTAACGACAATCGGCATTATTTATGTTTTGCTCTCTCAATCGGTTGGCTTTTTTAAAGACGTTTCATTGTCAGAATTTTTTGGAAGCTCCAATTGGGGTCCGCCAAAATCATTTGGAGTGTTGCCCCTAATTTGTGGAACATTGATTGTCGCAATGGTTGCTGGCATCTTGGCAATACCAATTGGATTGCTGGGTGCCATCTATTTGAGTGAATTTGCAAGCGATAGAATCCGAGCTTGGATTAAGCCCATTTTGGAACTGCTTGCGGGAGTTCCTACCATTGTTTATGGATTCTTTGCGGTTACTTTTGTCACTCCAAACTTAAGATATATCCTCCCCGATCTGCCCGCCTATAACGCTTTATCGGCCGGAATTGTAGTTGGAATTATGATCCTACCAATGGTGGCATCTCTCTCAGAAGAAGCATTGCGTGCCGTTCCACGAGACCTTCGGGAAGGCGGACTCGCACTGGGCGCAACGAAAGGCGAAGTCATTCGCGGCGTTGTCATCCCGGGTGCACTTTCCGGCATCATGTCCGCGTTTATTCTCGGACTTTCCCGAGCCGTCGGCGAAACCATGGCAGTAACTCTTGCAGCAGGACAGCAACCAAATTTAACATGGAATATCACGGAGAGCATTCAAACCATGTCGGCGTACATTGTGCTCGTAGCCAAAGGTGAAGCACCTGCGGGAAGTCTTGAATACAAAACGATTTTTGCGGTTGGATTAACGCTTTTTGTCATGACTTTATTAATGAATATGCTGGCGCAAAAACTCGTGAGCAAGTACAGGCTAAAGTATGGCTAAACAAATCGCTCAGCAAAGAGGAGGCATGTCACTCACTCGCTTAATAAGAGAGCGAGCATTTCTACTCCTTTGCATTGCCGCAACCATTTTTGGCATTCTTGCCTTAGCCGCACTCTTTTATCAAATTTTTCGTGATGGATATCACAAAATCAATCTTGACTTCATCACATCCATGCCCTCTCGACATGCAGAAAAAGCCGGAATTTTTCCCGCATTGATTGGAACGCTTTGGTTAATGGCGCTAACAACCCTGTTTACGGTTCCTCTGGGTATCGGTGCAGCAATTTATCTTGAAGAGTTTGCACCGAAAAATAGAATTACAAAATTGATCCAAATCAACATTGCAAATCTCGCCGGAGTACCCAGCATTGTTTATGGTCTGTTGGGATTGGCAATTTTCGTCAGAACATTAAACATGGGAACCAGTCTCTTGGCAGCATCTTTGACCATGAGTCTCCTCATCCTTCCGATTGTCATCACCTCGTCTCAAGAGGCAATTCGCGCCGTCCCAAGCCGATATCGAGAGGGCTCGCTTGCACTCGGAACAACTCGATGGGAAACAACTCGACATGCCGTACTTCCAAACGCAATGTCTGGAATTCTGACCGGAATAATCTTGGGTCTTTCGAGGGGCATTGGCGAAGCGGCGCCGCTGATTGCCGTCGGTGCCGCTACCTTTGTTCCCTTTCTGCCCAAAGGTCCAACCGACAAGGCATATACAGTCCTCCCAATTCAAGTGTTCAATTGGGCTGACAAACCTAAAGCCGGATTTCTTGAAAATGCCGCCGGCGCAATCATTATCTTGATGGTCGTTCTGGTAATCTTTAATGGCATTGCAATCTATCTGCGAAACGTTTCAAGAAAAAAATACAAAGCATAGGACCGTCTTTTGGCGGCACGCCAAAAAATGAGCCCTGAACTAAAATTTGCAATCGAAACGATTACTAAAGCAGGCGAAATCGCTTTAAAATACTTTGGATCTAACGTAACAATAGATTTAAAAGAAAACGATTCGCCGGTTACAAAAGCAGACCTTGAATCTGAAGAACTTATTCGAACACGTCTTCAAAAAGAGTATCCGAATCACGGAATGATTGGAGAAGAATTTGGTGATACTAACTCGGATTCCGAATATGTCTGGTTAATTGATCCAATTGACGGGACAAAATCTTTTATCCATGGCGTTCCGTTGTTTGGAATGCTGTTGGGACTTCAAAAAAATGGAATTCCAATTCTCGGAGTTGCTCACTTTCCTGCACTCAACCAAACAGCATACGCAGAAATCGGTGGTGGTGCATTTCTAAACGGTTCTCCTGCAAAAGTTTCAACCGTTTCGGATTTGAGCAATGCACTCATGGTTTCCGGAAGCATGAGTTCAATGCTTGAAACAGACAAAATGTCTGGATATCTCGTGCTTTCAATGCAAGTGGCAATGACGCGAACTTGGGGCGATGCATACGGACACATCATGGTTGCCACCGGAAGAGCAGAATTCATGCTTGACCCGGTCGTAAAACCGTGGGACACTTGTGCACTTATGCCCATTATTTTAGAAGCCGGCGGCTCTTTCACTGATTTTAGTGGAAAACAAACGCATGTCGCGGGCAATGCAATTTCAACCAATTCGTTGCTTTTGGAAACGGTTTTGTCCAATTTTCAATGAGAATTTTAGGGATTGATTACGGCAACAAAAGAATCGGAATTGCCATCGGCGAACCCGATGTGAATATGGCATTTTCAAGAGAATTGGTCAATTCTTGCGGGTCGATTAAAAACGATTCTGTTCTAATTGCACAAATAGCAAAAAGTGAAAATTGTGATTTAATTGTTATCGGACTTCCGCTATTGCCTTCAGGCGAAGAAGGAACCCAATCGCAAATCGCAAAATCTTTGGGTCACGAAATCGAACAGATGGGCCATAAAGTTCAATATTTTGATGAAAGGTATACAACTTCGCAAGCCAGCGCAAATCTTTCGCATTTAAACTCTAAAAAGCGCAAGCAGTTGGAAGACAGCGAAGCCGCACGAATAATGCTGCAACAGTTTTTGGAGTCGCAATAAAACCTATGACACGCAAGTTCATATGGATTATTGCAGTCATTGCTCTTGTTCTCTTTGTTTCCGCCATTGTAGTTAATCAAGGAATCGCACCCAAAGATACAAATGGGAAAAAACTCTTTTTTAAAGTCAAAAAAGGTGAATCCCTTTCACAAGCATTGACACGTGCAGAAAAGATAGGAATCATAAAAAGCGCGAAAATCGCTTCCTTTTACTCAACCTTAAGAAGAGATCGCAGCCAAATGACCGTCGGAACTTATGAACTTAGTGCATCCATGTCGGCACCTGAAATTATTGATGTGCTGCTTTCTCAAAAACCGATTCAACAAAGAGTTCTAATCAGGGAAGGACTATGGGCAGAAAAGATTGCCGAAATCCTCGAGTCAAAAAATGTCACGACACAAACTGAGTTTTTGACTTTGGTCGAATCTCCGATTTCACCGCCAAACTTTATCCCGGAAAATCAATCGCTTGAGGGCTACCTTTTTCCGGATACTTACGACTTGCCTCCATTGCTCGGTGCCGAAATCAGCATCAACAAAATGCTCGAAGCATTTAATCAGAAAGTCTACATCCCGCTCGGAAAACCGGATCCCGCAACCCTTCGTAAATGGGTTATCATCGGCTCAATGGTCGAACTCGAAGCCGCAGTTGATTCAGACAGATCAAAAGTCGCAAGCGTCATTTATAACAGACTCGCAAAAAATATGCCCCTGCAAATTGACGCTACAATCAATTTTGCAAAGAAAGATTGGCGTCCTCTGGCAAGATCTGAATACAAATACGACCATCCTTATAACACTTACAGAATTCTCGGACTGCCACCTGGTCCCATTTGCTCACCCGGAATTGCAAGCATCAAAGCAGCAGCAAATCCGGCAAAAACTAATTATCTATACTATGTTGCATTACCGGATCGCAGCCACCTTTTCGCCGAGAACTTTGAACAACACAAAAAAAACATCATAGCAAGCAGAAGAGCATTTGCAGCAATAAGTAAATGAATACTCCAATAAGAAAATTTAAGCGCGCATTGGCACCTGCTTGGCTGCAAAAATTTTGCCCTGATTTTCGGGCTAATCAAATTTCAGAAATCGACCCACAATTATTAATTAACGCAGGCATTAACGCAGTTCTGCTCGACCTCGATAACACCCTGCTGCCATGGAAAGGACACGAACTCCCGGAAACCACAATCAATTGGGTCAAAGACTGTAAATCAAAGGGGCTCATTTTTTGTCTGGTATCCAATACACGAAACAGGCCCAGATTGGAGCACCTAAGCAGAACTTTAGACATTCCGTTCGTCATAGGAAAAATGAAACCGTCGCGACAAATGTTTCATGCAGCGATGAAAAAGATTGGAACAACACCCAATCAAACCATAATGATTGGGGACCAGATGTTTACAGACATTTGGGGCGGAAATCGTGTTGGAATCAAAACCCTCTGGGTGGAACCTATGGCAAAACGCGAGTTCTTTGGCACCAAAATTAGTCGCATGGCTGAAAAATGGGTCAAAAAAGCGATCAACAAGGCGGAAGAATGATCATTCCGCTCTTGATGTCAGCAAGGCCATCGCAATGGACTAAAAACCTATTGGTTTTTGCAGGCATCATATTTTCCGGCGAATTCACAAATCTTGCATTAATACAAAAATCACTCTTACTTTTTGTTTCTTTTTGCCTTCTGTCAAGTGCGGGCTATATTGCAAACGACATCAAGGACAAAGAAGCCGACGCAAAGCATCCCAGAAAAAGCAAACGCCCAATCGCATCGGGCCAAGTTGCACCAAACACGGCGATGCTGTTTTCTTTGGCTCTCGCAATAACGGCATTCGCAATCGCTATGCTAACAAATTCTATGGCGATTTACTGCTTAGGTGTCTACGCGATAAATCAATTGATTTACAGTTTTGTCGCACGCAACATTCCCATTGTTGACGTGTTTTTTATTGCATTCGGATTTGTAATAAGAGCGGTTGCGGGAGCGGTGGTAATCCAAGTCTATATGAGTCAATGGCTGTTACTTTGTACCCTCATGCTCGCCTTGTTTTTAGGTTTTTCTAAACGAAGAAATGAGTTAATTATTGCCGCCGAATCAAGAAATTCACTTAGCGGCTATACACTTCAACTCCTTGACCAGTTAATCGGCATCACAGCCGCTTCCGCAACAATTGCCTATTGCATTTATGCAATCCAATCAACAAATGCGATTGAACATCCGTTGCTTGCAGCAACTATTCCATTCCCTTTGTTTGGTGTCCTCAAATATCTACATATTGTCTACGTAAAAAACGATTCCGGCAGCCCGGAAACTGTGTTACTCAAAGACCCATGGATTTGGGGAACCGTTCTAATTTGGTCCATTGTCAGTTTGATTGCAATGTCTAATCCAAACTGGAGACCCTTTTAATGGAAACCTTTTTCGAGAAAAGAGGTGTCAGGCAATTTGTCAAGTTCTCAATCGTCGGTGTCATGAGTACCGCCATTGACTGGGGAGTTCACGCCCTGCTTTACAAAGGATTTAATGGTTCTCTAACAAACGCAACCAACGACTTTTTTTCTGCAAACTTACCTTTCTTGACCAAATCCGCAGACTTCGATGGAGCATTTACGACTTTCAAAATTGTTTCCTTTCTGGTGGCAATGCTAAACGGATTCTTTTGGAACAGAAAATGGACTTTTAGAATCTCCGGAAAAGAAAATCGTTCTGCTCAATTAGGAAAATTTGCAATCGTAAACACAATCGGTTTATGCATTAACACATTAGTTGCCAGTCAAATTCATACACCGCACGGTGGTAAATGGAACTATGTGCTTGCACTGGGCGTGGCAACGTTTGTAACCATGTTCTGGAATTTCGCAGGCCACAAGTTTTGGACGTTTAAAGCAAATGATTCCGCATAAATTGCGCTTGGCGGTCCTCGGCGATCCAATATCCCACTCCCTTTCACCAAAAATGCATCGGGCAGTTCTAAAAGAAATTTGGCCAAATAACAGATTCAGTTACTCCGCAATAAAAGTCTCTTCCGAAGACTTTGAATCAAAAATCCACTACTTAATGAAAGAAAAATACATTGGCTGCAACGTCACTCTTCCCCACAAAGCGGCAGCCGCTCATATTGCAATTCCAG
>CAZJKW010000018.1:0-3710 GCA_964546835.1 uncultured Fimbriimonadales bacterium | reverse complement strand
CGAAATTACAAAGAAACTTCAAATCGCAAACACCATAAAATTTATAGAAGGAAGAATCGTAGCCCGAAACACAGACGTGAGTGGATTCTTAAAACCCATTTCGAATTTAACACCGTCCCGTGCGCTGGTCTTAGGTGCAGGTGGAGCCGCACTCGCAGCAATTTTCGCATTATCAAAAACCGGTTGGAAAGTTAGTGCCTGGAATCGAAACGCATTTCGATTAGTCGAATTACAAAGACTTGCAAATTTCAAGCCGATTGCAACGCCTGATCCGGATGGTTGCGATTTGATTGTAAACGCAACGCCATTGGGTCTTGTCAAAAAAGAAATGCCTCCCATCATTTGGCAAAACCTATCAAAAAATGCTTTGGTTTATGATTTGGCGTACGGGAAAAATCCGACAGCGTTACTCATAAAATCGGCAGAACGTGGAAACAAAACGATTGACGGCCGCGAAATGCTCGTGGAGCAAGGTGCACTGTCGCTCGAATGGTGGACAGGAATGAGAGTCCCGCGCGAACCAATGAGACTCGCTGTTGGCCTGCCAGGTAACCTCGACCAATGAACGAAGAAGGACTCTCTTACCAAACTTCGGGAGTTGCAATTGGCGAAGCAAATCGAGCCGTTCGAAGTTTTGCTGATGCGGTTCGTTCAACTTACAACTCAAGTGTCTTGAGCGACGTCGGGAGTTTCGGTGGACTTTTCTCCGGCGCATTTCCTAACTTCCAGGAACCGGTTTTGGTTTCAAGTATTGATGGCGTCGGAACAAAAACCAAAGTTGCCGCGATGGCAAACTCATATTTTAATTTAGGAAAAGACATCGTCAATCATTGCATTAACGATATTCTTGTCCAAGGTGCAAAACCACTTTTCTTTTTGGACTATTTCGCAACGTCAAAATTATCTGCTGAAACAGTCCGAGAAGTTGTTGAAGGCGCAGTAGATTCATGCAAAGAAAATGATTGCGCTTTGTTAGGTGGCGAAACCGCTGAAATGCCGGGTGTTTACGCCGAAGGCGAATGTGATGTCGTCGGATGCATTGTCGGAATCGTGGACAAACACAAAATTTTGCCAAAACCCATTGAGGCAGGCGACTTAATGATCGGTATCGCTTCAAATGGATTACATACCAACGGTTTTTCACTTGCAAGAAAAGCATTGTTTGAAAGAGCAAACAGACATATCAATAATGAATTTCAAGGAAAGACACTGGGCGACATTCTCTTAAAACCTCACCGTTCTTACTTCAAATCGCTTTATCCAATTCTGCAAAAAGGAACAGAAATCAATGCACTGGCGCACATCACCGGAGGCGGTTTTGTTGAGAATATTCCTCGTGTACTCGGTACTGATACCAGAGCAGTCATCGAAAAACGCTCCTGGAATCCACCCGACATTTTTAAACTGATTCAGTCTGACGGAAATATCGAAGACGAAGAAATGTACCGAGCGTTTAACATGGGAATTGGCATGGTTCTTTTTTGTTCGGGCGAGAATGCAAACAATCTGCTCGAAGAATTGCGGGCATCGGGTGAAGAAGCAACGGTTATCGGCGAAGTCTCAAAAGGCGCAATGGGCGTTAACTTAGTCTAAGTTAAATTCCCAATATTCCCTTTGACAATTTCCTGATTCTCAACAAAAAGCAACTTCGCAACAAACTCTCGTCTAAATCGAGTACGCTTGACTTCATGCAAAATCTCTTGGCGGGCAAAACCGGCGTCGTCTTCGGCGTCGCAAATCAAAGAAGCATCGCTTGGGCAGTTGCCGAAAAAGCAAATGAACATGGCGCTAATGTAATTATTGGTGTTCAAAACGAAAGAACACACGAGGCCGCTTCAAAATTAATTGAAGGAAAAACAAATTTTTCTCTCGTAACAGTTGATCTAAATGACGATGACCAGTTAACAGAAGTCGCCGCCGGACTTCCAAATCTTGATTTCGCAGTCCACAGTGTTGCCTCAGCTGCTCGAGAAGATTTGTCAGGAAGAATAATCGACACAAGCCGCGCGGGATTCAATATGGCGATAGAAACTTCAGCTTTTACATTTGTTGCAATGGCAAAAGCACTCGAAAAAAAACTAAATAGCGATGCAAGTATCATCACGATGAGCTATCTCGGAAGTCAAAGGGTCTTACCGGGATATAACATTATGGGAGTTGCAAAGGCCGCGCTTGAAGCATGTGCAAGATATCTTGCACATAATTTAGGAGAACAAGGAGTTCGCGTAAATGTAATTTCTCCTGGCCCAATAAACACGGTTTCTGCGCGAGGAATAAAAGGATTTACAGATATCCTAAACTCAGTTGGCGACAGAGCCCCACTCAAGAGACCGGCTACACAAGAACAAGTTGCGTTAACTTCGCTTTATCTTCTTAGTGATTTGAGTTTTGGAGTCACCGGACAAATTATTTATGTAGATTCTGGCTATAGCATCATGGGCTTGTAAGTGCAAAAAATTCTCTGTGTCGCCAACTGGAGTGAAGGACTCAACCCGGATTTCTTCAATCAATGAAAATCCGTACTTACAAATGTGACCCTACATTATTTTGAGGGCGACGAGGACCACAACCGATCCGTATCCGCATTTTCCGGCTTACCCTCAGAAGTTAAACATTCCTTACTGAATTTGTGCGAGACCCTACTTCCAAAAATAAACATGCAAAATCACATCGGCGTACATCCTCGAATCGGCGCTCTCGATGTATGTCCCTTCATTGTATTGCAAAATTCAATGTCAACCGAAGAAGCCGTTGAATGGTCAAACCAAATTGCAAAACAAATCGCTGACCAATATTCCATTCCAATTTTCCTCTACGAAAAAAGCGAAACCGGAAAACACTCGGCAGATTTACCCTCGTTGCGAAAAGGACAATTCGAAGGTCTCATCGGAAAAAATTTGAATCCCGACTTCGGACCAACCACCGCAAACGAACAATGGGGTGCAACGGTCTTTGGTGTTCGAGACTGGCTCCTGGCAGCAAATATTAATCTAAACTCACCCCTTGAAGATGCTGCAAAAAAAATTGCAAAAACCATTCGAAAACAACGGAATTCCAATTCAATCCTATCAGGCATTCGCGCATTAGGTTTTCCACTTGCATCGAAGAAAAAATCTCAAGTTTCCATGAACTTTACAACTCCGGACTTAAACTCTTTCGACGATGTTTTCGATTGGGTTTCTGAACAGGCCCAAGATGAAGGAGTCAAAATTACAAACACAGAACTCATCGGCGTGATTCGACAAAAAGACGCAAGAAAAGCAACCCACCTCGAATTCGCAGGACGCCAAATTGTCGAGTAATCAAGGTAAAATAACACCATGCCAAAGTGGAAGCAAGGGGATAGAGTCAAGTTAGTAAAGCGCCCAGTTTCAGGCGATGACCTCCTTACCAATTCTTATTACTCCTATATGGCCGGTTTACCCGGAACAGTTCAAAATGTTTACAATGATGAAGAAATCGCAGTCAAATTAGACCCGGATTCGCTCCCAAACTTAGTTGCCGATGTGCATTCCGAAGCAACCAAAAGAATGCGCGCAAAATTCCTTGACAGTCTTAGCGAAGAAGCCAAAAGAAAGTTAACACCGGAAGACAAAAAATTCGATGCGAATTACGTAGTCTTAGTCAAAGCAAAAGATTTGGAAAAAGGACCCCCTGCTCCAAAACCTGTCGTCAAAAAAATTGATGACGATGATGAAGATTACGATGGC
>CAZJKW010000017.1:0-26416 GCA_964546835.1 uncultured Fimbriimonadales bacterium | reverse complement strand
AAAGTGGTCCACGCTTTAATGCATGGAAATGTCACTGAAGCGGGGTTGCGATTTTTGGTTACCGAACAAGTTGCCGCAGCCGCTGGCGGTCCCTTCAAATATTCTGGCAGGAGCATGGCTGTCACGCATAAAGGGCTAAACATTTCGGAAGCGGAATGGGAAGCCGGCGGAAAAACGATGAAGGCCGTGTTTGACGCATTCAAAGTTCCGCAAAAAGAACAAGAAGAACTTTTCCAAATCGTTCTTTCTTTAAAGAAAGATATCGTCGGCAGATAACGACGTTCGGTCTGTTGCTAATATGCAACAGACCGAATTCTATTTCTTAAAAAAGTCCGACTCACCAACAAAATTAAGAGGAGCGGTACCCCAATTATTGCCAAATAAAACCACGGCGACTTAGTTTTGTTTGAAAAAACTAAGTCATATTCAAAATCATAATTTTCCATTTCGCTTTGGTTTTGGAATACCGTAATAACAAATGGATTCGGTACTTCCATGGAGGACTTCTTGTTTTCTAACAAGGTTTTGATAGTTGAAACGCCGTCTTTAACAACATTTGTCCATAATTTCTTTGAATCCCACGTTTGTCCATTTGTAAATCGGCCGCTCATTTCCGAATTGCTGATGACAATCAAATCCAATTCTCGATAGTGACCATAGGGAAAGGTATCGGAAGGCATCTTATACGGATAAAACGGTTCTTCGGTTTTGAAAGAAATGGAAACGGCACGCGTTGGAGTGATCTCGGCTTGCTTTTTATATTTGAATGCGGTGAAGTACCAATTCTTTTTGGCGTAATAATCAAACCACGGTGTCATTGCTTTACGATAAATGTGACCGTTTTTCTTAATCCAGTTCTCCATGGCTTTTCCGTCAGTTGCCTTTAAAACCACAACTTGATAATCCCCGACGGTTTTATCTTGCAGCACTTCTACCCATGAACCTGAACGGTTCGCGCCGTCTGCGCTCGCGGCGCCCCGCATGGATTTGTCGAATGGCCGATGTTTCAAAATTTCTCTGAACAGATCTTCATCCACAACTTCAATCCGAAACGGTTCGCTCGGGGACGGGAAAATAAACCCAAAATCTTCGCCTTTGCCCTCAAATTCTGCACGCCTGACAAAGTGTTCGGTTTTGCTTTTTTCGTTCCAAACGATGATGGCAGACTCTTTTGCAAGCGAAACCAAATCACGATAACTGATGCAACAAGGATGGAGTCCGGAGAAAAGTGCCCCAACCATAACCGTGCACAAAACTCGCCATTTCATGACACCTTGAAGACGAGTTGATCCGATGCTGCGGTTCTTGCTTGACATCTACCCATTCATCCGCTAAACTTTTAGCATCATGCGCAAACTGTTACCTTTTGTTTTCTTGGCTGCGATTCTCGGATGCAGCAAGTCCGCTCCGATTATCGCCAACGTAAGCGGTACTGAGTACACCATTCCCGCCGGCTGGCGCGATCTCACTTCAGAAGAAATGGAAAACGCCAAAAAAGGGTTCGCGGGCTCTTTTAACGTTCCCGGTGCAGAAGGTGGAATCAAAGCCGGATGGACTCCTTCCGGTCTTGCCAAATCCGTTGACGAAGCAGCAATGATGGTCATGGAAATGACGCTTCCAACCCCAATTCCCGAAGCAGAATTTGCAAAAAACCTGATTGCTGGTGCGCCTTCAATGGGTATGGGTGCAAAAGCGTCGGAACACAAAATGGCCAATGGCAAATCGGGCGTGAAAATCTACATGAAGGACATTCCCAGCGGAGCAGTCAAATTTGACGGTGCAACGCTTTGGTGGATGAACGACGGAAAAGTGTCAATTCTCATGTATCTGGCTATCCCGGACAAATATGAGTCCTACATCAAGGATTTCGAGTCCGCAGTTTCTTCCATGAAGATGAAATAGTAAATATGAAAAAAACGGGTCTCGTCGCCTTTTTTCTCTTTTTAGTTGGCTGCGGTTCCAAGCAATCGGAGCCATTCACCATGCCTGCCGATGGGGTTAATTTGTCCTTTCCCGCCGGTTGGCAAACAATCAGCCAAGAGGTTAGCAATGCCGTTAGCAGAGGGTTTCTTCCAAAGTTGGAACAAATGGGAATTGAGTGGGGAATGATTGCAGGATTCACTTATGGAGAAGTTCAACCAGGGGATAAAGAGTTGACCGCTATCATGTTTTTGAGTGAAGCGGGAAGTGCTCCCATTGACGAAGCAAGAAAGAGGATGGTTGTTGAAAAATTGGCAGTCGAAGGGGGATCTCTTTGGCCAGGTTCAACTTCCGAAAGTTTTAACTTGAAAACTGGCGAAACTGGAGCACTCATTCGGATACCCAACATGCAAGGCGGTTCTACTCCCGGAGGATGTGCAATGCTCTGGTGGGTGAAGGGAGATCGGTTGCGGATGTTGGTTCTGATTACGCCAGTCGAAAAATACACTGACAGAGTCAACGACTTTGAATTTGTGATTAACTCGATGGCCCCAATGTAGTTGTCGAAAGTTTTGGTTCAAAAAGTGCAGATTGGCCGTCCCTAAGTCAGCCAAGTCTTGTGTTTCCTGAACTAACCCTCATCGTTGGATTTTTCATTGGGGCTGCCATCGGCAGTTTCCTCAACGTCGTTATCTACCGCCTTCCAAAAGGCATGTCCCTAAGCCATCCGCCAAGTCATTGCCCAAATTGCGAACATCGGCTTGGGGTGATGGACCTTTTCCCTCTGCTCAGTTATCTGCTGACCGGTGGCAAGTGCCGTTACTGTAAGAACAAGGTCAGCCCCAGGTACTTTTGGGTTGAAATACTCACGGGAACTTTCTGGGCAACTTTCTGGTTTCAATATTTGGTAGCAGGTTCGGACCCCGTCCGATTCTTGGTTTTATCCGCCTTTGCTTCCATCCTGATAGCGGCCAGTTTCATTGACCTCAGGTGGTACATCATCCCGGAATCGCTGAATGCGGCTCTGCTTGTACTTGGCCTCGGTTATAATGTTTATCTGATTTCCCAAAACTCGCCGATGGCTTGGTTCGAGTTTGCAGGGTTCAATCTGCCTTCGTCGGTCGCCGGGGCAATTTTGGGAGTCGCGGTCTACTGGTTCATTGCGTTTTTTGGGCTGGCACTGTTCAAAAAAGACGCA
This sequence comes from uncultured Fimbriimonadales bacterium, assembly GCA_964546835.1. GTDB lineage: Bacteria > Armatimonadota > Fimbriimonadia > Fimbriimonadales > ATM1 > JAHCHL01. The sequence continues at coordinate 23,298 of CAZJKW010000017.1, read as the reverse complement.
TTGGGACATGGAGACATCCTGCTGGCAAGGGGCATTGGGGCAGTGCTTTTCCCGGTTGCCGCAGGGATAAGTTTTGGACTTTCGGTGGTCGTGGGTGCAGTTTTTGGAATTCTCCAAATTGCAATCCGACCCAAAAATCAGCCGGAAGAGGATTTGGGGGCAGAAGACGAAGATTACGAACCGGAATCAATCGGCGGTTTGGCAAAATGTGGCTTGGGCTACCTGTTCTGTTTCGACATCATTTCACTGTTTTCGCCTAAGTTTGACAAAGCATGGTTCGGAGAAGAACCGCAAACTTCCGAAGAACCCGAAGAGGAATGGGTTCCCGGGCAAACTCAAATCCCGTTCGGACCGTACCTCGCCCTGGGGGCTTTGCTCTCAGCAATCTTTCAGCCTCAACTTGTGGGGCTTTTTGAACAATATTGGAATTGGGCAATGGGCGGAAGATAAAGGGAACATGTACGCCTTATCTACCGTCAAAACTTTGACCACTCCCCGGAGGAGAAAATGAAGCGAATCAAGGCCTTTACGCTCATCGAACTGTTGGTAGTGATTGCAATTATCGCAATCCTTGCTGCCATTCTTTTTCCTGTCTTTAACAAGGCGAAAATCGCCGCCAAAAGAGCAGGAGACCAAGCAAACATGGGTGCAATCCACCAAGCGCTGGAACTTTATCGAGCCGACCAAGGTGGCTACCCGCCACTGTTGTTGCAAGCAACCGAATACGTTGCAGGCGTTCCGCGTCAGGTATCAGCCGTCAAGCGTGGCTATCTCTACAGCAGCCGAGTGTCAAACATTGACACGTTCAAATCGGTGTTGAACCCGGCAGGACAAAGCCAAGTCATTACCGCTTTCTGGCCTAATGCCGACCCACGACCCCTAAGCGGCGGCGAAGTTGCCGGCATGAGACAGGCGTTTGCTAACGTTCCGGTGCTTTATTCTCATTTGGGAATTGACCCGACCGTTATTACGGGAGGACTTTTCACATCGGCAAGTGCCGCTCGATTTTACGCTTGGGATACCTATGATGTCGCTCCGGTACCAGCAGCCGGTGGAGGCATCCAATACGAACTGAGGTACTGCTTGTTCTGGACCGGATTTGGTCAAGCCGGAGGCGACCCGAACGACAATCCACGTCAACTCGGATACAACGACCCTGCGGACGATACTGTTGTTACTTGGAATTCTTCCTATCGTTTGTACGACACAGGTTCGGTCGCTCCAAAACGATTGCGACAAGATTTGGTGCTTTTCCGCAACGGCTCAGTTAAACCGTCCGACTCAAGGGATGTTTACGAGCGTTCATGGAGATTCGGTCAATAAAAAATTGGCGAGAAACAGTTAGGAGATAAACATGCACACGAAAAAGAAAAGAGGATTTTCTCTTGTAGAGATTTTGGTTGTCTTGGTAGTTCTTACCGTAGGCATCCTAACTCTGATTCGTGTTTATCCGCGCGGTTTCCTTGCTCTTACCGTTACAAGAGATTACGCGACGGCGCAATCTATGGCACGTCGAGAAATTGACCGACTCAAAACGAATGCACAAGATTTGCCAACACAAATCGTTGCTGTTCGTTACATTTTTCGACAAGTCAGCCCCGGCGTTTGGCAACTGATTTTGGAATCCGACCCGGATACAAGACCGGATGATTTGGGTCCGGGTGGACAACTGTTGGCAAACGGAAACATTCTCGTTGACAATCCCGGTGGCGGTGCACCATTTGAAGTTCCGTGGAGATATTACAACGGTGCAAACCGATATCGAAGAATCATTGCCGAAGGCGGAACGGTTCCTGCACCAAGACCGGTTGGTTTGCAGTTTGGCGGACTAAAACTTCTTAATTTCGGACCGATTGTAAATGACCCGAATTTGCTATTGGTTTATAGCAACGATTTAGACGGAATTGAATTAGAAGAAACCAATCCGGGAGATGATATACGAAATCCGCGTCCATGGAATTTTGCTTATGATGACAATGTTCCGCAAGCATGGTTCCCCGGTGCAAACGGAAGAAACATTTCGTATAAAGTGAATTTTAGTTATTGGGTAGATGATGCGCTTGGATACAGAAAAGTTGACGTCATTGACGCAGTTGTAACGGTCCAATCCGGAGTTGAATACGACCCTTTAACCAATCGAGTCCTCCCATTTGATTTGCAAGCACTTGCTGGCAATCCCGTTGGCTGGCAAGGAATGGTTAATAACACAATTCAAGTGAACCGACTATTTGACCGAATTCCTGAAATCAATGCGTTTAGTACGAACTATCCTTACGAATACAAAGTATTAAATGCCGATATCGGACAGTTGCTTTTTAATCCGGTTGCATACAATTATCGCGAACGACGAGAAAGAGGCACAATTCCTCTGAGAGCACAGATTAATTACGACGTTTACGATTGGCATTTGCTAAAAGAGGATTTTCGGGCAGACCGTTCAAAAGCCCCGATTGTCAAATTAACGCTTGACAGAATTAAGTCATTTAATTCTTTGCAAGTGGATAAAAGAAGATTTACTGGTCTTGGAATCCCAGTTCCAAACGGTACCGGCGGTTTTGCAAACAACCGTGACTTTGTAATCATTGATTTGGATACCGGAGGAATAGTTTCTCCAAATGTAAACCCTGCAAATGTCAATTCATTGCGTTCTTACAAAATTGATTACTTGCGCGGAACGATTACCTTTGCAAGTCCGCAATCCGTAGATCCCGAACTTGGAAATACCATTTCGTTGATTTTGCCCGGAGCTGCTCAAACCGTGGTGACCGGTGTCAATCCCGAAGGCAGAAACTTCCGCGCAATCTACATGGCTCATAACGAATGGGCCGTACAGGTCTTTAAAGCGGCCTCAAGATATTCCGTGTTATACGGGCTGCCCTTATCGGTTGGTCAATGTTATGTCGGTTCTTCAAATGGAGTTTTCGGTGGAGACCCTTATCGCATTTATTTCCCCTGGGCTGATGTCGGAAACAAAGTCGCCATTCGAGAGATTTGGTACAACTCTCCCGGTGGTTTGCAGGCGATGCGCGACCAAGATTTCTTGATTCGTGCCCCACGTGCAACAGACCCGATTCAATTACCTTCGATTGATATTCGAGAAGTGGATTCATCTGCAACAGGATTTGATTTTGCGAATTATGGATATGCAGTAAGAGGTGTATCAGGAACATCACTTAAAGCGCGAGTTATATGGAATTCCGCCGAAAAAGAGGACGTTCCGACAGATAGCGTTGCAGCACTTGCTGAAAGACAACAATTACACGGAATTTGGACAAGCAAATGGCGCCAAGTCCAAATTGAATCCTATTTGACGAGGCGAGATGCGAACTAAGGTTGAAAATATGATGAGTCGCCAAAAGCGAGCGTTTACATTGATTGAATTGTTGGTTGTAATGGCAATTACAGCCGTGTTGTTAACACTTGTCGCAATTCCGTTGGTACAAGGATTTAAGTTAACAAAAACGGGTCAAGCATTCGCAGATGCTCAAGACAAGGCCAGACAAATTATTGGAAGAATTTCGAAAGAAATCAGCACAGCCGCAGGTGTTTTGGATAATTCACCACTGGCTTCCGCTGTAGAAATTCGTTTGCCGCTCGGAACACCTCAACCCGGCGAATCCGGTAACACCGTAACAAGCGCAGTCCGAAATCCGGGAGACCCGTTTGGAAGTATCTATTTGCACAATGCAAAAATTGATATTATTCCCGCGGCAAAAGGTGACCCGGGCAACCCGCAGTTTAATCCCGGAAGATTAAAAATTGACCCGACATTAAAAGCACCGATTGGACAAATTAATTTGCCAGTTGCACCGGGGCAAACCATTGTACGGTATTGGATTGGTCAAGCGGATATTGAAAGACAATATCTAAATCCTTATCAACCCACCATCATTGGCGCAACTGCCGGTGCAGAAAATCTCTTTGTTTTATATCGTGCAGAAGTATCTCCTTTCATTTTGGTAGGCGGCAACTGGGTTCCTAACACGCAATTCTTTCCGGTTGATGCAAATGGTCAAGTCGTGATTAACGATCCGGGATTTTTTGTTCTGAATCCACGACAACCAATTGGCGCACTCGCGGCACATCAAACAAGAGCAAGAAACTGGGCAGCCGTTGCTACCATTATCAGCCAAGATTTAAAAACGGATTTTATAATTCCCGAAGTTGATGAGGCAACCGGTGAAACCGTTTACGACTTATATCCTCCTGCAGCAGGTTTTTATATTCCTCGCGTTCGTTCACTCATTGCTTTTCAACCGGTACGTGTAAACAACGAACCTGCGGAATCCAACAATTTGCTTCGGCCCGGAATTGAAACCGTAGATGGCGAAACCCGAGGAGCACCCGAATATTACAAAACCGAAATGCTCGGTTGGACCAAAGATAGTCTCATCCGGCTTTTCACGGGCGACCCAACCCTGAATCAACCTTATTTCATCGGCAGATGGAGACAGCCGTTGGGTGGCGGAAACCCGCTTGAAAACTTCAATCAAGAAATCGTCAGATTCGATCCGACCGTTGATACCGACGAATTCAACGGTGGAACGGTTATCTTTGACCTGAGCGGATACCTTGCCGCCAAAGAAACCAATCCGTATCCGAACTTGGGTTCATTCATCGTTCCGAATGTTGGTCCGGCCGTGCCTATCGTTTTGTTCCGTTCAGACCCTCGGCGCGGCAGAATCATGATGAGTTTTTCGGCCACCGAAGCCATGGGGCTTGACCCCTCATTCACGACCAATGTCGTAAACAGCAACTTGACCGGATGGGTGACTTCCATTACCGGTTCGGTTCCCGCCGCAAGACAAGATTTGGGAAGAAGGTTTATTGACCTTCGAGGACTCGTTCCGGCAGTTGGGACGTTCTTCAACCCTCTCGGAAACTTGGCACAGGGTTGGGCGATTGACTCCAGAATCGTACCGGGTAGCGAAAGAGTTGTCGGCCCCGATATGCGTCCCGGCCCAAACTTCGGTCAACCGATTCAGTACGCTCGAGTAGCGCAAAGCCAAGCACCGGGTCTAAACGAATATCGAATCAACTACACCGACATTGCCGAGCCAACCGATTACACTACTTTCCTGGGAATTCCGGATCCGGGAGTGAATCTTGATGTTGCTACCTACATCCAACCGAGGTTCAAAAAGGGATACATCGAATTCAATAGCGACCCGGCACTTGCATTCCCCTTAAACGGGAACTTTACGGTGACATTTAACTTCCAATTGAATAGACCCACCGACACGATGAACGTGGACTACGACAGCAGTCAGCAGATTTCGGTTGAAATGACGCTTCGAAGGTATCCGGGCGAAAGAGAAACAAAGGCACAAGCTGTAACAGTGAAGGACGTCGTAACCGTTCGTAACTATCTGCGATAAATCAAAGAGGACAGATGCACAAAATAAATAGGAATCGAAGACAAAAGGGAACTGTGTTAATCATCGCTCTTGCGGTGCTTTTCACTTTGTCCATTCTTGGATTGATTTTTGTTCGAATTGTTGCCGGTGCAACAATTCAAGCGGTCGTCGGTAGCCAAAGAATTCTCGCCAACGAGCTTGCACAAGCGGGAATCCGCTACTCTTTTGCACAACTTCGATTTTCCGAAGATGGAGCCGATTGGCGCCCTCAACCGGCAGCAGGAATCGACCCGCCTTTGGCAGGTCGACCCGGCTTAGGTCCATCGTCTGACCCGGATACGGGAACCAATCCCGACCCAGATTATTTTTGGATGCGTCGCCAAGTTAATCCGGGTCCCGTGGTAGCAGGAGATAGCGGGGGTCCTGACGGACTTGGTCCTTATACAAGGATTAACTATCGCGGTGGTCGTGCGTTGATTCGCGTTCGATACGCACCCAGTGGCGGCGAATTGTTCACCGGAAATGCGGTTTTGCCCATCGGAGATTTTGGAAAACTTCGCGCATACACCATCATCGAATCCGTGGGAAGGCCCGGCGAATTCAATCCACTGGACCCGACATCAACTCGAAAACCGAATCTTCAAAACGCAAGGCAGTTAAGCGCAATTGCTTCCATCGGAATGCTCGAAGCAGCAAGAAGTGTTTCAAACAAAGATGGAAGAACAGAACCGATTGATTTTGGAATTCCTGCCGATTTTGGTTCCAATTATTTAGGCACACCGGTAAACGTTCCCATGGTCGTTGGCGGAGAAGTGGTTCCAGTACCTCCCGGTTCTTATCCCGCAGCTTCCATTACGCTCGGCGGCCCTATGTATTTTAATGGCGACCTAAGAATCCATGGAAGTGTTCTTGCATCCTTAAATGCGGATCTCGGTGACCAAATCAACATCAATGGCGATTTGTCATTTGCAAACGGCGCAAGCGGGCTTGCCATTTCAAGAATCACAGCCGTTGGTGGCGTTGTCACAACTGCAAATGTTAATGCCCTGCCCAGCACGAATCCAAATTTCACAACCGGACAAGGCGTGTTAAGAGATATTCGCGAATTGCCCGACCAAGCAGGTTATCCACGCTCGGTGCCAAGAAAGGAATTTCCTTTGGTGGATGAACAAGACCCAAATACGGGTCAACTTCGATATCGAAACGTCACCAGAGATAGTGGTGTCGTGGTAAATGTCGGCGGCAATTTTTTCAATTTAGGAAGACTTGGATACGGTCGCGGAATTTGGGTAAACAATACTAGCGACTTTGCACGCGATTCAGAAGATGGAGATTTTACGCTTCGTTATGATTGGATGAATCCAAACAACGGAAATCCAAACTCCGGTTGGCAAGGCCCATATTACGTTCCTCCTGCTGCATACATCCTAATGCAACATGGCGGGTTTACCATCGGGCGTAACGCAAGAAACAACCGCGACACATGGCGGAATTACCAAGGTGCAGACACGGGTCGTCACACGCTACGTTTCAAGGTTGGTTTGGGAACGGATGGGCGAAGACGAATTATCAATGAACTCACACCGGGAGTTGCCAATTTTGGTTCCCCGACGCCGGCAGATTTTTCACAAGGTCCGGAATTTAACGGCGTCATCATGGCGGAAGGAAATGTCCGAGTGCGCGGCGTTATTCCTGACGGTTTGCAAATCACGTTAATCACTCTCGGAACTGCATACGTCGAAGGTAGCGTTGTAAAAGGTACCGATGATTCAACGCTTGCAATTCTTGCAAGAGATAACGTTGCAATTAACTCAACGCAATTTCTGAGCCCGTCGTTTGAAAACACATTGCAAATTGTTCGCGATAACAACGACCCAACCAGTCCTGCGCGAATCAAAGTAGACCCAAGTAACCCGTTAAATCTGTATGCACAGTTCCCGATAAATCCAATCACCGGTAACAGTTACTTGCAAGACTATTCATTTCCAAATGCCGGACAAACAACGGTGCCCGCACTTTATTTGGCACACGCCGCCGAATTTGACCGATCTTCGTTTGTTAATTTCTTAATCAACGGTGGGCTTGCAACGCCGACATTTTTATTCTCTGCTTTGCCGCCAAACGCAGCGCAAGTTTTCTATGGAGCGGTTGACCCAATTCCGACTTATGGTCTTGGAAATCCCGCGACTCAAGTGCTTCCTGTTTATGAAAAACGAAGTTTCCTTTTATGGCCAATCAGCGGTTTGGGAGTTGGTGGTAACGGAACGTTTTCATTACTATTGGATGGAAGTGAAAACGAGATTCAATTGAAAAAAGATGGAACGATTGCACCTCCGACCGGCAATGCGGATTATTTTGTTAGTCGCGCCGCAGTACAGCCAATGGACGTACGAATCGAAGCTGTTATGTTTGCTCAAGAGGGAAGTTTCTTCGTGATACCCGGTGCTTGGTTTAACTGGAATCCAAATGACAGACGGGATGCTTTCACTACCGCGGCAAACCGCTTTGCGACTTTTGGCGCAACAGAAGATTTTCCATTTTACGGAGAGCCGCTTGACATTCGCGTGAACATTGTTGGAAGCGTAACAGAAAACTTTCCTGCGTCAGTTGCAGAACAATCTTCTTGGTTACAAAAGTGGGGTTGGATTCCTGCAACATACGGCGGTTCGGGAATACAAATTCCGGTAGAACACAATCCGTTCAATTCGCTTAACTATGCTCCGAATCTTTTCATCAGTTACGACCCTGTATTGATGTCCGGACGCGCAAACGGTACGTTTGACGGTACGGCCGTTCCACCCATTCGTACAGACATCTATGGAAGGGCACTTCCGCCAATGCCCAAATTGCCCGTTGGAACAAAGTTGTTCTATTTCGGTGAGGTGAATCCGTGAGACGCATCGCATTTCGTTTTGGAATTGCATTCGTTGCGCTTGCCATATTCGTGGTCGGCGCATTTGCACAACCGACCAGTTTCGCAAAACAACGGGTCAAAATTCGTGCAGGAATTCTTTTATTAGATAGTACGGTGGGTCCCGGCTTACAACCGACCAATGCCGACCCATATGTGTTTTATAATTTGGATCGCCGCGAAGATGTAAAACCTGCCGGATGGGAATTTGAAAACCCGTTGGCATCCACGTCAATTACCGATACGATTCTAACAAGATGGGCTGCCATTTATGCGCAATTGGGTGTTGGTGGAACGGCATACACCGCTGCCGAAAAACTCGGAAAAAACATGGCGCCTTATTGGGAAATCCGATTAAGCCAAATCAACGCGGAACAGTTAACCGATTTCGACATCTTGATGATTCATGCGCCGGGAAATATCAACTTAAATAGCTCCGAAAGAGAAAAACTTCGATACTTTATGGATAAAGGCGGCATTTTGTGGTTTGACAAAGCCGCATTCCAAACGGTTGACCCGTTTAACAGTTTTCCAATTCCGTTTAGAACAACTGCAGCAGGAATTAACCCGCAAGTCGTTTCACCACGGCACCCCATTCTCAATTACCCATTCCAACTTGGATATTTAGAAGCCGCTTATATGGGTTTGCATCGGGGAACGCACGCAATTCTTCGCGGAACGCTTGCAAGTGTCGGACTCGGCGCAGGATGGGACGAATTGATTTCAACCATGGATCCGGATTTCGACAAATTCACACCGATTATTAACAACACCGCCGGAATGGTAATGGGAGTTGCAGAAGTTGGTAACGGGTTTTTTGTTGTAACTGCAGGAAATCTAACTTCTTATATTAACGAACCTGCAGGCGGAACGAATTTAGGTGGCGTTGGCAGAAATAGTGGGCCAATCGGCGGAACGAATTTCAATGCAATTCCTGCAACCGAATTGAAATTCGTATACAACATGATTGCGCTTGCCGGCGGACACTCTTCACTTTCTAAAGGAAGCCGTAGGCTCAATACAACTTTCGATGATTTGGGAGCACCGCTTCTTGAAACTTGGAACGACGGTCCAATCGCTCTCAATCATGGTGATGAAACCAATTACATTCCACCCGCAATTTACAAAGGACTTGTGATTGTTTCCGTTGACGGAAGATTGCGCGCTTATAAAACCGACTTATCTCGCGATTTAGATGGAGACGGAAATTTTGATGACGGTTTTCAAGACACCAGTCTTGGCGCATCGGTTGATTTAGTTTGGGAATCGAGTGCAATGACCGCACCACTCAGTTCGCCGGTTTGTTATGAAATTTCAAATCCGGGAGCAGGTGTTCCACGAGACCAAGTGGCCGTTTTAGATGGAGCGGGAAGACTTAATGTTTTTAACGTTTTTCCAACAACACCACAAGGAAGAATCGCGGCAACCAGTCCGGTGGTTCAAACGATAACGGTTCCCGGGCCTGCGCCGGTTGTGGATACAAGTTTGGATGCGCGTGGTCCTTATACACCCGTTTATTTTGAAGGGCAACTTTTTGTCTATGACACGTATCAAGGTGTCGGCACAAGAAACGGAAGAGTTTGGGTCGTAAATCCCGCAACTCTTTCGATTCAGCAATCATTTGGAAATCCGTGGACAGCACTTGGAAATGGTGCGCCCAATTTGCCTGAACCGGGTGGTTCCCCAACAGCAGGATACATTCCAATTTCGGACGGCTCCGGCGGAATGGACAAAGTGATGTACGTAGCAAGCCGTTCCACTTTAAGCGGAGGACCGGCAGGTATATCAAGTATTTGGCTCGGTGCAAAAGGCGAATCTCCAACGCTGGAAAACCCGACACCGGCAACAATCACACTTTCAACTCGTGTTGCAAGCAAACCGCCGCTTCGCATTTATATGCCGGGTGGCCAAGATAGTCTTGGAGTTCGAGTTTATTTGGTTGATTCTAACGGTAATCCTTATAATGCAGCTCAAACGGCAACGTATTTAACAGGAACCGTAACCCAAGTTGTCGCAGGAAAATTGATTGTTGGATTAACGGGGACGCCTTTGCCTGCAGGTTCAGGTTTCCGTGTGGATTACACGATTGATTTGGGGGATACAAGTCCGGCGAAATTAGCTGGATTAATTCGTGGACAACTTTTCTTCCCGGACGACATCAATCGAAGACGTTATATGCAAAAGTCAATGGCTCTTGCACCAAGCGGAAATTTAATGGTGGTGACCAGTAACGAATTTAATAACGGTTCGCTTTTCTGCATTAAAGAATTTGCGCGTGGACAATTTAATTTGGTTTATCGTTGGGATTTGCATGATGGATATACAGTTACAATTAATAATAATCAAAACGTAAGAATTCCATCTGCAATTGAAGATCGCGATGACTTATGGACATTTTTTGGGTTCGGATATCCAACCGTTCGAAGATTGCATTTTCATGGCAGCCCAACCATACGAGGTGACGTTGCCTACTTAACGATTTCGTGCGACCAGCAACTTGGATTTTTCCCGGTGCGAAGCACTTATTTGGCGGCATTTGACGCAAATCCAAAACGAATTGATATTCGATTGGGACAACCCATTCCAAGCGGATTAAGAATTCGACAACCGGATATTGCAGCAAGTACCAACAAAGCATTTCCGGATAGGTTTGTTTCCTTGCAAAACGCAATGGCAGATCAAGAAACGAATACCGGAGTCATTCGATTCCTCAACGGTATGAGCACAAACAGCGGCCAAATGCAAAACGGATTTAGCATGTCCATGCCGGTCATCGTTTCTGCAAACAATCAAGTGGAAACCATTCTTTATCCTGACGGAACCGGTTCCAGATGGAACCCAATGCTTTGGTATATGGGAATCAGCGGATTTGTTTGCGATAGTCCTCCGATGGTCATGGGGAACACGCTTTATATGGCTGGCGCAACGATTCTTGCGGACCTTTTCTCTGGCTCTTTCCCGCCGGTGCCGCGCGGTTCCATGTTTGCAATGGATGCGGAAATTCCAACCAATGACCCTTCCATCATTTCGATTCCAAGCAACCCGGGCCTAAGACAGGTCAGATGGATTATTGCCGGTGGTCCGCCTCCCGGTTTTACGTCGAACCCGCACATTCGTTGGCCATCGGGACAAGGGGTCCAAAACTTTGGAGACTTTATTCTCCGAGTTAGACAAACCGTCGTTGGAAACGGGTCCGATACACTCGTTCGCGGCGTGGTAGGTGGAGACGGAACGCTCGCAGCTTGGACAGACAACTTCGTATATGGATTCAGAAAAGCAACAACGCTCATTGCAGATGAGGGAAGAATCCTCGAAGTAGACAGCGCCGGTTTTGCAAGGTGGGCAAGTGATGTCAGTTATCAATCGGCAAGGGATAACGTCACACAATTCAAGGTCTCAAAACTCGTTCGACCAACGCGCGCATACAAAATCACCGAAAGCGAGTTTGCCGTTGTAGATACCGGCGGCAGTCGAATTGCTTTGATTGACCGTTCTGCAGGTGAACTCAGAACGATTGAAAAGTTGACTCTCGATACCACTTATCGTCCCGGCGGTTGGAGTGAAGGCGACCCTGCCGATTTGCGCCAACCCAGAGACGTTCAAGTTTGGGGCGATTATGTTCCTGCTGCAAACAACCCGCTTTCATCACCCAATGCAATGGAATTTTGGGTGCACTACTTAATCGCAGATAGCGGCAACCGAAGGCTGATAGAACTGGTGGATAGGTACATTGCCGACCCAACCTCTTTCACAGTCGGCGATGCGGTCCGCGATTCAAACGGCTTACCGATTCAAAACGTTCTCTATTGGCATACGCCGCGGGCGTTTACCGGCAAAACTTGGCAATACACAGGAATCCAGCGATTCCAAATTGGAGTTTCGGGTGGAAACGCTCAGTTTGCTTACATCGGCGCCGTCGGTGACATGATGCCGACCCGTGTCAGTACCGGACTGGATGTTCCAAGTTCCAATGCAGACAGGGAAACGGGTGGCGGAAACGGCGGAATTGTCATCTTCGACCCGGTCAGTGGCGACCAAGTGATAAACGAAATCGTGATTCCTGCCGTTGGAGCCGCTGTTGGCTCTTACCCGGCTGGCCCTGCGAAACTAAAACGGCTGACAGGAGTCAATTCGGTCTCGGTCAGAAGAGTTTCGACCGCACCCGGCTACGCCATCATGATTACAGATTCAACTGGAGTGTACGAAGTGGTACAGAATGGAGCCACTTGGAACGTAGTTTGGATGCTTCCAAATGAAGTCTATTACGCGATTCGAAACGTGAACTTCCGAGCGGTTTCTGCCAAACGATTGATTAACGGTCAAGTGTTGATAACCAACTCCTACAACGGAATCAACGCGTTTGGAACTAACTTCTACGGAGAAGTGACCCAATGGGTCGGAAACACATTTGACCCTAATGTTCTCAACATGGGATTTGCATCCACAAGCGTAAAACTTGAACTGCCTCCCATCGTCGGAACGAAGGGACTACGAAATCCGCAATTTGCAGACCGGCTCTAAATCGGCTTGATATCAAACAGGTAAATGAGAATGGAATTCAATAAAAAGAGCAATTGGAAAAGTGGCTTAATAGCAATAGCACTTGCCCTAAGCGCAATCGCTGTTGCCCAAAGTCCAAGCCCCACGCATCGAGGCGGAAACCTTCGTCAAGGAATAAATACCGTTGCTGATCCGGGGCCCGGAGCCGCAAATCTCCGTTGGTGGCATCCGCTTCAATCTGCCCAAGGGGCAGATGTGGTGGTTGACAACGTTTCGGTTGATTATTCCCAACCGTTGGGGGCTTGGTTCACTCCATTGCCGCTTGATGAATCGCCCGACTGGACCGGTGTCGGAACCGATCCATACCGATATTCTTTCCTTTCAAACACGCCGGCTTCGTTCAGCGACCAAACGCAAGGAGCAACGGCAACAGCCCAATGGGTAATCAATGGAACCGCTGGACGACTTTATGCGCTTTCCGTTTGGTTCCCCAGCAGCGGGACCCGAGCCGGTGGCGTTCTCGTTCCCAATGCCGAATATGCCGTTTACAAAATTCAATATGACAACGGAAGAGAATTTATTGACGTTGTTCCTCATATCGGCGGTGGAAACTGGGTTCGCCTCGGACGAAACCTTGGAACCCAAGACCGATTGTTCAGGGCAAGCAACACAGGCCAAATCACCATCACTTTGTACAATGCAAGAGCCGTAGACCAAAACGACCTTCCGATTTCCACACCGGGAAGAATCGTCACGGCTGACTCGGTTCTCGCTGTTCCCAATCCGGGCGAAATCTGGGCTTCTCCTGTGGCAAAAGATGTCGGCCCATCAGTCGGCGGGGCTGACCGAATCGTGATTTCAGTTCGAAATGAGGCCGCCGTAGACCCAACTGACCCCAACAAAACCCTTCAAATCACTTCCGGCAAAGTCTATGCGCTGGACGCATCCGTAACCAATCCGAACGTCAGTTTCACCCGATGGACGTGGGCTCCGGATTTGGTAACCAATTTCAACGACGTCATTGACGACAGTAATCCCGCCTTTTCGCCGGACCTTGCATGGACTCCGGGAAATCCGGCTGCAACCGCATTCGGTGGTACTTACACCTCGGTTCCGGTTCAGATTGCCAACCCCGCAGGGACAGCAATTGCACGGTTTAGCCCTGCTTTCACGCAAACCGCATACTTCGACATCTATGCTTGGTTTCCGGGCAACCTTCCGGGAATCGATTTCGCACGCGGCGCAAGATATGTAATCGAAGAAAGCGGTCAGCCACCGTTAAATGTAGATATTGACCAAACGGTTGGCGGCCAATGGGTGCGCCTCGGAACGCGTTCCTTCTTGAACGACCCAACCTTAAGCGACCTTCGAGTTACCCAGCTTGACTACAGCAGCAACCCGGGAGACCTCGGCCGGTTCATCGCCGCCGATGCGGTCATGTTTGTTGGAAGGTCAAGTAGTGGACTGTTTAGTACACCAACCATTGCCAACGTGGGAATCGTTCCGCAAGGCGGAGGTGCGCCGGTGCCTACGGAATGTGTTTTTGTAGCCGCAGAAGACGGCAGGATTTACTGTTTGGATGCTCGCGGAAACGGAGCGCAAGGCACGGTTGTCTATTGGGCTTACCCATCCATCCCGGACAGAAACAACACAAGTTGGACTGACCCCAATGATACGGTAGACGGCCCAACTGGAAACAAAGTGCAAACACCCGGAAGTTTCGGTGTTAGTTCAATGGCAGTTGCAAATGTCGGCGGCAAAGACCTTCTGTTCATTGGCTCTTCAAATGGTCGTGTTTATGCAATTGATTGTGCCGGTCGCGGAGATTACAACGCGACGACCGGTGTCGCAGGTACGACTCAAAGAGAATGGACTTGGCCGCGTTCGCGATTCAATGTCGGAGTCGTTACCAATGACCCTGCAAGAGAGGCGTTTGTTGGATCTGTTGCCTTTGATGCCGGCACTAGTCAAGTCTTCATCGGTGGGTTGGAAGGCAGGTTGTTTGCTTTAGACGCTGCCGGAAACGGAGACCAAACCACAACGCTCAATTGGGCATATCCTCTGCTTACCGATGCTCCGGTTGGAGCTATCACGAGCACACCTGCGATTGGTGGCGGCAAAGTGATATTCCCATCGTTTGACGGCAGGGTTTATGCAAGAGACATCAACGGAAGTACTGCACCAGCCAATAATTGGCAGTTCCCACTTGCGGCAAATGCTCCGCTCCAACCCTTTACATACACATCGGTCGCCTATGTGCCTCAAGCAAACTTCTTCCCGGCAGTTGCCTCCGATATGTGTTACTTCGTCAATGACGACGGTGAACTCTACTGTTTGAACGGCAATACGGGAGCCCTTGTTTTCCAAACCCAAGAACCCGGAGTCGGTTCATTTTCATCGCCGTTCTTCACCAGTTTAATCCCGTCGGGATTGGCGACAACGCACAACGTTGTAACTTTTGGAGCCCTTGACGGAAGTTTCAAAGCGTATTACGCTAACCCGGTTGAAACCAACAGTGCCGGCGGTAGATTGGCATGGGGTTATCAATCCAGAGGCGGTAGTAATTTTGCGTCTCCTGCCGTTGCTTATGGCTGGATGTACCATTCCGGATTAGACGGGTTCCTTTACGCTTTCCAAACCGGAACAGCAATCAGCAATGACCCCGGTTTCGGCCCTCCGGGAGGGGAAATCAACACACCGGATGACCCAATCCCCGGCGTAGATTCGCTCCTTCTCAAATTCGTCTCCAAGGCGGATTATTCAAACTTGCGTTCAAGCCCAACGGTTGGCGACCCAACGGCAATGACCGACGTTTTGCCTTCGCCTCCCTTGCCTGCGGTTGAATGGGGACAAACTTTGTTTGCAACTGCCTACAACTTCGTTTATCCTGCTCCCGGCGACCCACCTCTGACGATAAGGTTTACGGTTCGCGGTCCGGGTGGATTAAGTCAACAATATGACCGTGCGGCGCAATTGGTTGCCGGAGGTACAGCTGGGGCTCCTGCATCCGGTTTTGCCACGGTCGGAATACCGATAAACGGCAACGGACCAAACTTCTTCACTCCCGGCACCAACGTTACAGTCGATGTTGAAGTCATTCAAAACGGCCAAACGTACAACACGCCGTCACCTCCAAGAGCCATGATTGTTGCTAACCCGCTGGCATTGACTTCATTGGCCAATTTCGTGGGAACTCCTGCTGCTAACAAATCCATTGGCTGGACAACCAACGCTTCCGACCCGGAAAACATCATCAACGGCTCGCCTAACAAGGCAGTCATGAGTTCGGTCGGGGACATCGTCCACGGTCAAAGCGGAAAAACCCGGTTTTATGTTGCTGACCGAAGCCGCATGAAAGAACTCACCGGAGCCGGAGTGACCGGTGTCCGAATGATTCGAGGCGATGGTCGTTGGCAAGGCGGATTGGCAGCCGTTCAAAAACCGCTACCCTTCTCACTTGGATGGGAAGACCTTCCCACGCAAATCCCGAATTTGAGCCTGGACTATCCGAACATTGACCGTTCCGCGATTGATTTGGTGGCCAACCCGTTCGGTCAAAGTGCCAACCCTCTACTAAGTTCATTTGGTCTTGGCACTCCAACGAATTGGGATCCGAACAACCCTGCGGATGACCCGCTCAACCGTATTTTCACACCGACTCCGATTCAGTTAAGTTGGACAGTGGAAAGATATCAGCCGGCAAACCTTTCCCTATTCACCGACGCTTCGGGTGCAAACCTCTCGGGTGGATACCGGTCACGAGGAACCATTTACGTTGACAGTAACAACAACGGACGGGCGGACGGCATCGAAGACAACTTGGCAAATGTACCGAACAGTACACGAAGAGAAGCGTTCCGAACGCTGAGTCTGGGTGTGGGTGTCCCGGTCGATGAAACCATGGGAATCGTAGAGCCCACGTTAGATTTGGGTTCGCTTCCGCACAGTCTTGGTTACACACCGTTGGCTCCGTGGCAAGCGGGCAATCTGTTTGTGCCAGACATTTCTGCTGGTGGTCTTTTCCGAAACTTCTTGCAGCCGTTCACGCTTGAAAACCGTGGCAACGTCAACATGCGAGACCTTCGCGTGGCGACTCGAATTGGGCAACTTCCGGGTCCGACCTATTTTTCCGTTGCATACAACTCAGGTTCAACCGACCCACTTGCTTGGCTGGACGCAGTTCCGAACCTGATTACCAATATGAATCCGCCGTTTGCGCCATCGCTCGGCGTGGCTCCTGATTTGTTGGATGCAAGTGGAAATCCACGAGTCCTATTACCTAAAGCCAGGGCTGGCGATAGGGCACCGACAGTCTTGACAATACCGGCTGTTCCATATGGAGCAACACCTCCGGCTAACAGTCAACCGGTAGTCGGTATCGCGGTCCCGCTTGGATTCCCGGTTGGCGAGTACAGCCAGTTGCTTAACGTAGTTGAAGACGACGTTACGGTTGGCGGGGTCAACGATAGGGCGGTTCTTCTCGACACCGGTGGTCAACTGCTTGAAGCTATTGCCGACCCGACTCCAAGAGTCCGATTTTTGAATCGAGAAACTCGAATCACGGGTGGAGCAACGACAGGAACAGCACCGCATGTGGATGCGCCTTTGGGCATTCCAACCAACTTCACTTGGACGAACAACACTCCGTCTGCTTGGCGTGATTCACTTGGCAATGTCCATATGGTTTGGTTATCCAACCGACCCTCGACGTTAAATACAGTAGGCGTCCCGCAGTCGCAAGATTCGTGGAACTTGTTCTTTGGTGAATTGCTTGGAAACGCTCCAACGACCACACCGGTTGCTGCAGGATCCAGCCCGCTCCGAGACACGATGGGGTGGCTCCCAACGGCAACAAGGTTCTTCAATCCATTTGCCGGACCCGAACCTACGCTTGCGCCTGGTGTGTTGTTTGCAGGGCCCGGAACGATTATCGGTACTCCCAGTTATAGCAGCCCGTCTTTCATCACCAATCCAACGCTCACACCGCTGAACACCAACCAAAACAGTTTCGTGTTCTGGTCCGGTCGAGCGGTCAAGGATATGGACGGAAACGGTCAACCTGATTTCGCTGACAACCGAATCTTCTTTGCACCGTTCACAGTTCAACCGGGTGGCGCAACCCCGACCTTGGGTGCGGTGGGTTGGTTGACATTCGATCCTGAAGTTCCGAAGAGAAGGTTGCGACCGGTTCAGATTCCGGGCGGCGGACTGACGGTTTTCTGGCACGCCGAAGTCAATGGTCAGGCAAGAATTTTCCAGAACATTTTGCTGGGTGCAGTGGGCGGCGGTGACCAAACTAACAATTGGACCAAGCCGCAATTGATTGATCCGGGTCGAGGTTTTGAGATGACATCGGATCCGAATCCGATCCCAAGTGGAACGATTGTTGACATGACTTTCGCAGGACGATTGAGAGATGTTCCGCAACCTGAAATCTTCTATGGAAGATGGTCACGAAACGGCTCCGGCGCATTGGGGCAACTCCGATCGCAACCCGAACGAAATCGAGAGATTTTGGTGCGTGAAACCAATGGGACGACCTTCCGCGCCAGAGGCGTGAATTGGGTGACCAATCAGCCGCTTGAAATCTGGATTCGAAGACCGAACATCGCACCTTCAAGAATTGATGTCCCCGCCAGCCGACAAAACGACCCGAATACCGGTGTCATTTCATTCGACAGTCTTACCGGCGGAAAAATGTATTGCGACCCACACACCGGCACAGTAAGGTTTGCGAACGGTTCACCGGGAGCCGGGGCACAAATCGAACTTCGATACACCCCCCGTATCCTTCGTGTGAGCGAAATCGGCAGTACCGGCGGACATACAGGCCCAAGTTCGTTCCTTGATAACCGAATCAACTGGAACCGAACCTACTATTTCACCGTTGGAGACACTCCAATCAACGGAGCAACATTCCCGCGAGCCGCTCGCTATTGGCACTTCTATCAGCGAGGAGCGACGGGACCGGGGCAAACCAAACGCCCGTACATGAAAACCCAACGGCTCACCATTCGACTGAATCACCCGATTGCCATTGATAACCTGGGCAATCCTTTGGTGGGAGTGACCGGCGAAACCGATGTCTGGCAAGCCGACCCTGCTTCGTCAAAAGTGATGTTCAGCCTTGCCGATGAAGGCAGAACGGTTACCGTCAACTATCAATGGAGAAACGGTGCCGGAGTTCTGCAAAACGACTCGGTAACCGGTGTTGTTCAATGGCAAACCGAACTCAATGAGATTCCGGTGCCGATTGAACAGGCAACCGATGAAGATAGTGTGTATGCGTTTGCCGACCTTTTCGACAGCACAACCGACCAAAGACCTCCGATTGCTTGGGTTTTCTTCACCAGCACAAGAGGCGGTTCAAGAGATGTTTATTACATCACGGTTGCGCCGAATTTCGGTCCGAACGTGGTACCGTAAAAAACAATTCCAAAAAGAACGCAAATTCAGAACCTTGCAAGGTCAATTTTGCGTCCTTAGTTGGCATCCCTATGCATGCCCGTCCTGATGCCAGGTATGGTATGCAAAATTGATGGAGACGTCCATCAGGGAACGGAGGACGGATGGCTAAACGTTTATCGGCGGCCTTGGGTGTTGATGTAGGCACCCAGTCAATCAAAATTGCGGCAGTTCGACTAGGGAAGGATGGAGCAGTCGTTACCGGAGTAGGCATAACGCCAACACCGGAAGGCGTTGTTGATCACACCGGAATATTCGACCCGCAACCTATTGGCGAAGCACTAAAAGGTCTTGTGAGTTCGAGCGGACTTGGAGTCCGTGATGTTGTGTTTTGTCTAAATGGTCAGTCCTCGGTAGTTGTCCGCATTTTAGAAGTTCCCCGAATGAGCGACAACGAACTCACGGAGCATATGCACTGGGAGATTCAACGCAACGTTCCTTTCAGCGAGAGCAATACGGTTAGCGATTTTCGTCCGATTGATAATCCTGCGCTTGCAAATTCAACCAATATGGAAGTTGTTATGGCGGTTTCTCCTCGAAGTGCCATTGACAACGTTATCACCTTAATGAAAGCAGCCGGGTGTAAAGCCGGTGCCATTGACGTTGAACCGTTGGGGCTTGGCAGAGTATTGCGTTCTTGCCACTATTCGGATTTAGGAAGCAAGAATTCCTGTGTGGTTCATATCGGTCATTCAACCACGGCAATCAACATGTATCGCGAAGGAACGTTGGCATTCCCGCGAACGATTCCTCTCGGCGGTTCAATCCTGACGAAAGCGATTTCCGAATCTCTCGGAGTATCGATGGCAGAGGCCGAACAGATGAAACATTCACAGGCATCAGCCGGAAGCAGTTCGACGACCAGCCTGCCGCAAGCAACTTATCAGCCGTTTGCCGACGATTCGGGTAACGCTGGCGAAGGTGAAGTAGCGGCGCCGGCACCCGTTGCAACATCAGGCGGGGATTCAAGAATCCAAACTGCCATTCAGCCCCATCTGGAAGAATTTGTAGCAGAAGTGCGGCGTTCGGTAGACTATTTCCGCAGTCGAGGCGGCGATGTTTCCGATATTGGAATCAGTGGCGGCGGCGCGAACCTAAAAGGTCTTGGAGACTACATCAGTAAATCGTTGGGTATGCCGGTTTCGAAAATCAATCCTTTGCAGGGAGTTGAAATTGCGATGTCCGGAGATGAAACCTTTGCACGAGAAAATGCATCCCAATTTGCAGTTGCCATCGGTATGGGCCTGCATATTGCCTACGAATAAAACGGAGCCCAAATCAACGGAATGAAACTAAACCTGCTCCCAAAATCGGTATCGAAAAACGTTGCAAGCAAATCAACGTTCTTTCTGATGCTTGCCGTCGTTCTTGCCTCACTTGTCGGTGCGTTTATGTACAACCAAAAACTTACCGGCGATTTGGCAGGATGGAAAGCCCAGGCCGAATCTAAAGTTGCCTCTGCAAACAAAGTTGTGGCGGTTTCTCAAGAAGCCGACCGAATTGTTTCCGAAGCGCGAATTACGCTGACCAACGCTCAATTGGTGCAAGCGATCGATGCTGCGAATGTTGCATATCCCGACTTATATGACGAGTTAAAGGAATACATACCGTCGTTTTTTAGAGTCCAATCCATGGATGCAAAAAGCACTAGTGCGGTGGCGGCTCAGGTCACGATTCGTGGCTACCTAAAAACTTTCCAACAATACAGCGACGTGATGATTGCTCTGCTTAGATTTCCGGATGCTACGGCAATCGGTAGAAGCGGATTTGGTCCGATTGCGGAAGGAAACGAAGGGCCGTTTGGATACAACCCGTTGGTTTCTGACCGAGGTCCAATTCCGGGATGGTCTGCGGTTACCATTACTCTTAACATCAATCGAGCCATTCAGGCGCCGAACCCGCAGCCAACCCTGCAAGCAGCCAGTTCGGGTGGCGGTGGCGGCGGCGGTGGTGGTGGCAACGCGCCCGCTCCCGGAGGTCCAAGCCCAGTGGGTGCAGACCCCGGCATGTCAAGGCCAACAGGTCCGGCAACTAGAGGAGGCGGCGGAGGCCGATAGGAAACAAGGATGTTTAGACTAAGTTCACTGACTTTTGTGATTTGTGGAATTGTCCTTGTGCTTGTCACTTGGGCGGGATTCTGGTTTTATTCCATTGACAAAACGAAAAAAGAGATTGACTCTTGGCAGGCGTACGATGCGAAACTTGATGAAATCATTTCGCAACCCTCTCAGAGAGCGGCTGCAGAAAGAGTTCGAAAAGCGTACGAAACGGTTTATGCTGCCGAAATGGCTTGGAAGCAGATAGCGGATACCCGCACGGTTTCCGCCGGAAGAATCAATTTGGTGCCGCACCGCTGGCAAACAACGGTCAACGTCCGAAAATGGAAACCGATGGTTGAGCAGGATTTGAATAGTTGGGTTCGGCGTTCAGGAGTTCGATTACTGTCTCCTCCGGCGATTACCTTGCCGGTTCCAACGGATGTTGCCAATGACTTGGTGGCGAATTATTTTAATTTCCCTGCGCTTAAGTTTCCAGTTGTTTTCTGGCCAATTGGAAAGGTGACGGTTGAGGGCACTTATGAACAAATCATGAGTCACGTAAGGTCTTGGAGCAAGATTCCGGGATACGTTGCAAGCGTTCGTGGACTGGGGTTGTCTGGAGCGGGAAGCAGGATTCGCGGATCCTACGATTTGATGGTGCTCGGCTTTGTCAATACCGAAAATGTATTTGGTGGGGATGGCGCCAATGGCAGGATTCCTGACCTCAGTACCTCCGGAAACAATCAAGGTGGAAACCGATAAGAATTGAGATTACGACATGCAGAATGGTGAAAAGAAAAGAATGAAACGAATGAACCGAATCCTTGCCATTGTTGCAGGCACGGCTGCATTGCTGATTGTCGGTTGTCAATCAAAACAGGCAGAGCCCGCTCCAGTCGTTGGAGACTTGACCAGCAAAATCAAGAAAGAATTTGAAGAAAAGCGTGTTCAGGCGCCTATGGCAGGTGTTCCTCGCCAAATGATTCCTCATAACAAAGAGGAGTTGATTGCAAGCGCAAATCTGCGATTTAACTCAAGGAAGAACCCGTTTTCCCTGTTTTCAGAAGAAATGGCATTTGAAACCGGGATTCGATATCGAATCATCTTGGGCAAATTGGCCCCGACCTACTCATTGTTAGTGCCGCCGCCTGTTGAAGAAGAGCCGGAAGAGATGCGACCCGTTGAGCGCCAACCGTATCGCCGGGTGATCGGAATTTATTTTGGCGATTCGATTAAGGCGATGATTCGAATGGAAGACGGCAAATCTTACATTGTCACTCCGGGCACCCGAATTGGAGAATGGACAGTGGAATCAATTGATGCCGAAAAAGTAGTTTTGGTTCGCGATCCGAGTAAGCGTCCTTCGCGCGTAGAAGTGCGGCTTGAAGCAGCACCTCCCGGCGAATTAACAGGTGGAGGCGGCTAACCGGCGTAACCAAGTCACGTTTTCAACGTTTGACCCATGGAGGTATCCAAAAAAATGAAATCACGAATGCTCAGTTTGCTTGGAATCATTCTCCTGTTCTCTTTTGGTGTTCAAGCCAGAGCGCAGGAAAATGACCCGCGCAACAAAATAATTCCGTCACTTGAACTTCAAGATGCCGATGTGCGAGATGCTTTGAAATTGCTCATGGACATCGCCGGTGTTCAAAACTACAGCATCGCTCAAGATGTTCAAGGCACGGTAACCATCAAGTTGACCAATGTTCCTTTTGAAACAGCTCTTAGGAACATCTTGGACCAAGTTGATTCCACTTATGCAATCGAAGCCGGATTGATTCGAATTTTCCGCAGAGAAAAAGTCGTTCCGAACACACCGGGTGGAAGCGAAAACACAGCACCACCTGCAGCCAAGGTAACACGGCGTATCAAGGTTTCGAGCGCAGACCCGCAACTCATTGCTTTGTTGCTTGAAGGCAAAGGTGTTGATTTTGGATTGATTCCTGAAATCAGCACGCTTCGCGGCGGCTCCGGCGGCGGCGGTAACGGCTTCGGCGGCGGCGGCGGCGGCTTCGGAAATGGCGGC
>CAZJKW010000016.1:19107-27016 GCA_964546835.1 uncultured Fimbriimonadales bacterium | reverse complement strand
CCGGAGGATGCCAATAGTTGTGGGATTTGGTGTGCGTTTTCTTGAATGAAGTCCATGACTTTTCGCGCGGTTGCTTCGTCAATTCCAACTTTTTCAATCATGTTTTGAATGAATTCTTCCAATCTCTTCTCCGTGAAGGAAGGTTACCTTCCAAAGAAACCCGCAACTTTGAGAGAAGACATCACTAAACTAATGGTGAGTTGGTGCGTCTTTGCCGAAACTGGACTGACGAAATTAGCCAGTTCAGGGAGGAAACTAAAATGAGAAGTATCAGATGGTACGTGCCGGCAGCGATTGCTGCGATTGCAGTTTGTGTGCCTATCTCCATGGCTGTTGCTCAAGGCGAGCAAGGCGGCCCACCTCCAGGACCCGGCTTCGGCCAAGGTCCGGGTGGTGGACAAGGACCCGGCGGAGGCCAAGGCGGCCCTGGCGGCGGTCAGTTCAGACCGGGCGGAATGGGTGGCGGAGGCGGAACCGCGATGGTTGCCGACGATTCGTCCTTGTTCATTGTTCAAGGAAACCGGGTTTTCAAATTGTCGAAAGGAAATTTGGCGGTTGTTGGACAAGCGACGCTTCCTATGCAACAACCTGGCGGACCTGGCGGTCCACCTCCGGCTGCAGACGAAAAGAAATAACCGGACCCCTTTAAAAAGCCACTTGCCAAATGGCAGGTGGCTTTTTCTGTTTTTAAGATAATCTTGTTCAATGGCAAGACTTGAAATTTCAGTACAGCTTTACACAGTTCGCTCTCTACTTGAAATGGGAATGTTGCCTTTATGTTCTAAAGTTAAAGAAATTGGTTTTGACTTTGTAGAGTTGGCGGGATTTGGTGGATTGAGTGCATCTGAGTTAAGGCGCGGATTTGATGATATGGGTTTGAGAATTAGCGGTTCCCATGTAGGTGAAGAAGTTTTTCATTCTCCCCGAAAAATTGTGGATGAGCATTTAGAATTAGGTTGTTATGATATTGCAGTTGCTTGGTTGCCTGAAAATTATCGAATGGACAAAGAATCGTTTGAAAGAACCGCCGGACTTTTGCAGGAAGCGTCGCACAATTTTGCGGATGAAGGCATTCGATTGAGTTATCACAATCATGATTTTGAATTTATGAAAATTTGCAACCAAACCGGTTGGGAATTGTTGTTCGAGCAATCGTCTGCCATTTGTGCGCAAGTGGACGTATATTGGGTCACTAAAGCCGGTTTCAATCCCATTGAAATTCTGGAAAAGGTAAGGGCAAGAGTTTTTTCAATTCATGCGAAGGATATGGATTCAAAGGATCAGTTTTGCGAGGTCGGAAGCGGAATTCTGGATTGGTCAAAGATTCTTGATAAATGTTTTGAAGTTGGAGTTAAGACGCTCGTAATTGAAAATGATGAACCGCAAATCCCGCCGCTTGACAGTATTCAAAAGAGTTTTGAATTTTTGCAAGCGGCGGTTTCGAAACTTAATTAGTGATTGTGACCGTCGCCTTCGCTATGCTTTAGATTAGCGCCATCCGCATATTTTTTCGGTTCTTTGTTGAACGGCTCATCGCATGAACCACAGCAGAAAAAGTAGCGCTTACCCTCGAAGTCTGCATGCCCTGTTGCTTTATCTTCGGATGCGATGACATTTCCCATCACCGGGCAAACTAATTCACCTTTATCGTTTTTGAAAGCAACGTAAGTCGCCTCTGTTGGTGAAATTGTTGACGTAGGTTTTGATTCTTCTGTTTTTGTTTCGTTGTTTGAACATCCAAATACAAAAATCGCCGCGATTGACAAAATTGAAATTACGGTTTTCATGTTTTCTCCAAAAAAATTAGGCGGAAAGATTTTTAACTTTCCGCCTGTTGATTCATCGGCAAATGCCGCTAACGATTAGTGACCGCCGTCGCCCTTAGGTGCTTCGGCCGGTTTCGGTGTAGCGGTGCCTTCTGCTGCAGGAGTAGCGGCTCCGTCCTTTGGTGCCTCACCCATTGCGCCATCTTTCGGTGCTTCGGTGCTTGCTTCTCCTTCTTTCGGAGCTTCGCTCATTGCGCCATCTGCAGGTGCTGCATCTCCCTCTTTCGGAGCTTCACCCATTGCTCCGTCCTTTGGAGCATCTGTTGCAGGAGTCGAAGGCGATGCTTCTTCGCCTTCCTTGTTGCCGCAACCGCCAACGATGGCTGAACCGATAAGCGTAGCAATCATCAAGATTGCGAAAAGTTTCTTACTCATTTTAGATACACCTCCTAAGTGTATGGCTCGGTCTCTTGTTACCGAGCAGCGGGCATTAATCCATAAAGAGACGGGTTTCGTCAAGGGTTAGTACCAAAATGGGACTATTGCGGGTTGGCGACCAAGCAAGCAGCGAGCAGAAACCCCTCCTTTGGCGGGTTTTGCACCAATGGTTGCAAACGAGAGTCCCCTGAACGGTTTGCAAGGTGTTGGACCGATTCGACGTGTTCTCCGGCATGGTAGAGCGACAAAGCGCGCCGGAATCCTTTGACCGGGTTGGTTTTGGTCAAATCTATAAGGAATTGGTCACGCCGTACGGCATCCAGCATGAGCAACCTGTAAAGATCCTCTTCCACATGGAGCAGTTTTGCCGCCGCGAGCAAGGCTCTTCTCCTTCCTACAGGTGATTTCAAGCGACAAGCAACCTCAAGAATCAGGTCTAAGTCTGAGCCTGAGCCGATGTTTGCCAAAGTGTAAGCCATTTCTGAATCCGTTTCATCCGGCTTTTCTCGAAGAATGCCTCGAATCGCTTCGGCACATTCGCTGAGATTGAGGTCGCATGCTGCCTCGGCAGCAGCAACCCTAACCGATGGGTAATCATCGGTCAGTCCACTGTAGATTACGGGCAAACATTGCTTGTCACCAATTAGCCGAAGTGCTTGAATTGAAGCCCGCCGCAATTCAGCATCGTCCGGATGACTTGCTGCATCCATAAGTGCCTGCGTTGCCACGGAACTCCGAAGCCGTCCTAATGCTTTTGCACTTGCTCGCCGTAAAGCCGAGGACGGATTTTCCAGTAGTTGGATGAGCGACTCGACTGCGGATTCATCCCCAATATCGCCCAGAGTTTCGATCATTTCCTCTTCCGCAAGGTGGGGGTTATTTTTGATTAATCGAACGAGTGCTTCGACGGCCTCTTCTCCACCGACTGCACGGAGTGCTACTGCAGATTCTCTTCTGACACGTGGTGATGGGTCGTTGAGCAGTTGTGCCAACTCTGTTTCCGCCATTTTCATTCCAGTTTCGGCAATTTGCCTGATGGCTTTTTGCTTTTGGCGCGGGTCGGGTGCTTTGCTTAACTTTCTCATAGCAAGGACACCTTTGGGTCGAACTCCCGACAACTGTTTCAAGAAGTCGCGGATTTTGTAAGAAGTGGGGTCTACGATTCCAAACAAAAAGAAAACGGCAATCACTCTCAATCCCGAATTAACAACAAACAGCAAGTGAAAACGAGATAAATCGGACATAACGGTTGACAACCATTGCATTAAGACTCCACCAATAAGCGGTGCTGCACCGCTCATTACAGCAATGATCGAGTTAGCAAATCCAATTGCTTGTGAGCGGAACTCCGGTTTTGCGATAGCAAGGATTATGTTTCCTTGTCCGACTTGAACACCGGTCCATGCAAGCCCTGCGAAAACGTGACCAATGCATAGAGAAACCATGTTCCAGTTGTCATTTCCGGGCGAAGTTAAAACCCAACTTAATGGACCCAATGCAAGCAAGAGTCCTGAAATGAAAAGTACCGGTTTGTTTCCGTATTTGTCACTAAGATATCCCCAAAGTTTTGCGGAAAGTAGTGATGCAGTTGCGTGAAATGCGACAAAAATTTGCAATTGAATAAAGTCAAGATTGAGTACCGTGATTGCATATTTGAAAAAAAATGGACCTGCTATGGTTTGCCCCAGAACAAAGACAACCAAAAACAAAGTCAGGCGCCTAAACGTCCGGTCTTCCAATGGAGATGTCATTGACCGAATGCTGTCTGCAAGCGAATGCTTTTGTACCGTTTCTCGAATTGTGTTTGGCATTAGCCAATAAAAGTAAAAACTGACAAATCCAAGCAACACACCTGCGCCAAACAAAATTGAAAGTCCGAGCATTTGATTGGAGTGTCCGCTACCTAAAATTTTGTCTTGGGCTTTCATCGCGTCTAAAAACAGCGATGCCGGAAATCCAATTGCTGCACCCACCACGGTTGCAAGTGCAATTCTTTTTGAAAAGTACCACCCGCGGTGGGATTCCGGTACCAATGAACTCAGCCAAGTGTTATAGGTTGCGTTAACCAAAAAAATAGATATGGCAGAAAAGAGAACCAGTGCAAGAAATATTTCAAGTCTCGGCCAACTTGAGGGAAGCAATGGCAGGAATGCAATCGGTAACCACCAAAATCTCCACAGAAAACCACCAATTGCTACAAAATTTTTGTAACTGGAAAATCGTTCACCAAGCACACTTCCGGGAATCATCAGCAAACCGACCATTGCCGGCAAAGCACTGATTAAGGCAAGTAAGAAATCATCCGCACCTAAAATGAGTGCAAACGCCATTTGAAAATTACCGCCGACAAGCGCAGCAAATGCAGTCGCAAAAGCCATATCTAAATTGGCAATTCGCAACGCCTTAAAACTTTGGAGTCTGTCCGGTGCCGACAAGTCAGAGATTTTACCGCTTAGAACTGATCCGTCAGAAACATTTCCGGCACAAAATTGAAACCTTTTCCCATTAAAAACAAATCTGCATCAAGCTTTTTGCCTCTTATTGCAAGTTTTTCAGCCATTGTTTTGAGTCCGTACCACTCTAAGGAATCAGAAAATGGAATCTCTTCGAAATTTGGAAGTAATTCTCTGGTTCTTCCAAGTTCGACTGCAAGATAGCCGCCACCATTTTCATAAGTTGATTTCATGTTCCATTCCCAGTACTCCCACCGCTGTTTGTCACGGTGAAGTCGGGTTGGATTTTTCGCTGACCAATCATCATAAATTAACTTGACATAATCCGTTTTGACTTTGATTGGTTCTTTTAAAGAAACTCCGCCATCAATCAAGATGGGTTGAACTTCGTCCAAAACGTCAAAGCCAATTCGAGAGTAAATATTTGTTTCCTTTGCAAAAAGGAGCGCATGGGATTCTTTTTCCAAAAGAGCATTTAGCAGTTCGGTTCCAATTCCTTTTCCGCGATACTCCTTGTCCGTTGCCACACCTGCAATTCCAATACCTGAAATGCTCTCAAATCGAATTGGAACTGTGGTTGCACAAGCTATAATTTTCCCGTTTTCTGCACATATCCATTTTCGATCTAAATCAAAAAACGGTTCAGATGAAAAAACCGGCTTGGCAAGATTGAAGTCCAAATCAAAAACGGAGCAAAGCAGCCTAAGAAATTCCTCAATCTCGTTTGCTTTTACGCAGCGAAATTCTTTCATTAATTACCGGAATTAGGGTCTTTGCTGATGATGACTTTGACTTTCACAGTTGCACTTCCGGCTACCCTTAACCCATTTGGAACCACCAAATTGATTTCTATCTCCTTTGAAGTGTCTGTGTCCGTTATGTCGATGGGAAACGTTTCAATGGTGGTGATTGCCGCCAATGCTTCTGCGTCGCCAACCAGTTTCACTTGATTTGGTTCTATGGAAATTCCAGTTACTCGAAATCCAAACTTCGGTGTTCCTTTCCAAACAGGTGCCACAACAAAACTGGCGGTTGTTGGAAGTGCCGCCAATGAAGGTCTAAAAACCACATTCTGCGGGTCTACAGTGATTCGAGGAAGAGGCCTATCATCTTTGTCCAAAACTTCAACTTGTTTTTCATAAGATCCAGCAGGTTCCACGTTTGAAAGGTCAATCGTAACCCGAGCGATGATTGCTGCATTGACGGAAGTTTCAGGCCCTTCAATTCTCACTTTTGGTGGGTCAAGGTTATATCGGTCAAGTTTGAATCCTTCTTTTCTTCCCACAAACTGTGCGTCAACATCAATCACTCTTGACACAATTCTTTCAAGCGTGATTTCCACTCTGTCAGGCTTTGGAGTTAATTTAGCCAATGAGCGAATGGCCGGCGAATAGTTTAAGTCCACCGGATAACCGTTGGTTCCGGGTTTGGCACCTTTCAAATTCACTGTTGCCGTTACATTGTCCGGGTCAACGTTGATTATTTCAGAACCCAAAAAGGAGACATCAACTCTGACCCATGTCGGCCTTCCGGTTACATCCAAGTCTTCGGGCTTGTTAACAAATTTAAGAGGAACGTTAAATGATTGCCTTGCAGGCGATTCGTTTAACGTTTGTACCATTTTCCATAGCAAAACGGAAATCACAATCGCAGCAATTTTGTGAGCGATGTTGTCAAACAATAATTTTTTCATCCTCTACCTTTTGTTTGTTGTTTCTTATTCGTCTGGGTCTTCGATTATCTCGTAATGTTTTGTTCAACAAGTCTCGCAAATCTGCTGGAGAAACAGAATCTCGGATTCGACCATCCATTGCTACGGAAATGGTGCCTCTTTCTTCGCTCACGACAATTGCGATAGCGTCTGTAGACTCGGTGATGCCAACAGCGGCTTGGTGTCTCAGATGCATATGTGGCGGCAGTTTTGTTTCCGATAACGGTAGTCGGCAAGCAGCGGACACAACCCGGTCTCCACGAATCATTGCGGCTCCATCGTGCAAAGGCGACTTATCAAAAAACAGATTGCAAATCAAAGGCGCTGTAACCCTTGCATCTACAAGTACCCCTTCACGCTCGATTTCTGGAAGTTTCCTGCTTCGTTCGATAACCATAAGGGCTCCGGTATTGCCAGCACTCAGTTCTGCACATGCACCCACGATTTCTTCAATTGTCATAGCTTGGGGCATATCTTCGCCTCCACCAAGTCTTTCCGGCCAAAAACCGAGTTTCCCAAATCCTTCCAGTGCGCTCCGTAGTTCCGGTAAGAGCAGGATTACCAAAGCAACTGGACCAAGAACGAGCGCCCTGTCCAAAATAAAGTGAAGTGTGTCAAGACCGACTTGGCCGCTGACAAACCAGACGATTAAGTAAATTGCAATTCCACCCAGAATTCTCCAAGCTCTTGTTCCTCGAACGAGCAATAGCAACCGATAAGTTAAGTAGGCAACAACGATTACGTCAACCAACTGAACAGTTAGGGACGAACCATCTCTTGTTAACGAATTCCAAAAGTCTTCCAGCGATTTGTTCCTTTGAATAGTCTACCGAACCGGGCTAAACCCCACCTCTTTCCGCGATAGCAATTTGTTCAACTTTTTCCAAAACGATGTCTTGAAGTGCGATTGCATCTTCGATTGCCAAATCCGGGATATTGAAGTGCGACATTCCAGTAGTGGACGCCGTAACACATCGGAGTTCTGCCAACCCCCAGAATCTTTGAAATGGAGATTGGTCCAAATATACTGATTGAATCCGGTCAAGCGGAACCACAATCATGTTGTTTTTTATGATTCCGCTTTTGGCACAAAAGAACCCTGGAATCAAGGAATAGCCAAGGGATTTATATCTTAGAATCGAATAGCCGTATGAGATTGGAATCGCCGGAATTAGTAACCACGCCAATGCTGAGCCAAATTTCAAACAGAGAATTCCTATAACAATGGCGAATATTCTAAAGCATGTAAAGGTTCCACGTTTAATCGCTTTTTTGTTGACCGATGTCCAGTCCTGAAATCCAAAATCGAGTTTTGGCAATGCAAACTTCACAATTTCGGAAACATTCGAAAGCGGCACCACCGGCGCAATGTGATTTGCACCGGCTGGAGATTCGTCAATTATCGAACCGGCAGAATCCGCATAAACCTCACATTTTTGCAGCCACCGAAAAATTAAGGGTTGCGAAACTTTCACTCCTATAACTCTTTTTGTCGGAATGAGAGTTTTGTACTGAGTGATTAATCCGTATTGAACTTCGAC
>CAZJKW010000016.1:0-19097 GCA_964546835.1 uncultured Fimbriimonadales bacterium | reverse complement strand
ACCGGTTTGATGGTTCAGCACCTTAAAATCGTGCAACTGGATTAGAGTGATTACAATAGAACCGACCCATCCAATCAGAAAGATCGCAATGATTAGAATTGCGATTTGTTCAAATGGCAACTTTGACGCTTTATCCATAGCAATTCCGAACAGTTTTTTAATAATGTCGAAGTCACCATAAGAAAAGGGGATGAGACTAGCCAATATTGCTAACAAATAAAATGCCCGATTGCTAAAGGCACCATAAAACATTAAGTCCTTAAAAGCTGCATGGTAGAGAATTGGAGGTGCTATCGGAGTATGTTTCAGTTCCGGTGAATGCTCCGTTAACTTAAGAAGCGATTCCCTAATCGTTTCTGCGTCCTTTATTGAAAGGACTCTTAAATTTGCTTCAACTCCAATGCCGGAAGCGGTCTCTACAGTTACGGTAACTACTCCCAAAATTTGTTCAATCAGACCTCTTTTTAGGTTTACGTTCTGGATTCTTGCAAGAGGAATTGTTCTTTCCTGCTTCCAGACGATTCCTTTCTTGATGATTAATACACTATCAATAATTCCATATTTCATCGTGAAAAATCGAAAAACGGCAACAAAAACTGCAATCAATCCAAAACCCGCGATAATAAATTCTTCGTAATTGAAACTCTCCTTTCGGCTACCGGCAAACAGGATTAAAATTAATGTCCAAATAAACTGCCGTAAAAAGTCAATCGCTTCTATGACTATCGTTGCCGGATGAAGTTTTTTCATTTTTTCAGGCATTGATTGCTCGATGCGACAAAAGTATTTCCCTTAAGTATTCTGCAATTTCAGGCTCCAAACCAGGGATGGTTCCAACACCTCCAGCCAAACCGGCCGTATGTACGCTCATTTGAACTAATCCGAATTTCCTGTCTAAAGGTCCGCTGTTAATATCAACGTGCTGAATTCTATCCAGCGCCACACAACGGCGCGTTTTCCACCAGAGCCCCCAACTAAGGACTAAATCATGTTTTCGCAATTCGTAAGTCCAGTTTTCGTATTGCTTTTTTGCAAACGCAATTGAAATTAAACCGATCAAAATCGCCAATAACGGCCCAACCATCGGAAACTCAAATGGGTAAGGTTTCCAAGTTCTTATTAGAACATATTCACCGAGCCCGAACAATGGCAATGTAAATAAGAGACTTACGCATGAACTAAATACCCAAACTTTTTTGATTGCGGGATGGAGGTGCAAAGGACCTGTGGGAAATTCTTCTCGGATCACGATTACTCATCATGACGCAGCGAGATGCCAATCTGCGCCATAATTGAACTGGAAGGAAGGATGCAAGGAGTTCAAAGAAATGGTGAAAAAGCGGCTACCTTGCGTTGTTATTGTTGGACGGCCTAATGTCGGCAAGTCCTCTTTGTTTAATCGGATTGTTGGAAAACGAGTTGCCGTAGTACAAGAACAGCCCGGAATTACACGCGACCGGCTTTATCGCGAGTGCGAGTGGAATGGTCGCAAATTTCAACTCGTAGATACAGGTGGAATTCTTTTTGAAGACGAAGATCCCCTTGTCGAACAAATAAGGCTTCAGGCGGAAGTTGCTCTTGCCGAAGCAGACGTTGTGCTCTTTTTGGCTGATGCAACGGATGGAGTGACGCCTGCCGATCAAGAACTTGCGGACGCGCTTAGAAGTATCAAAAAACCGCTTTTTGTAGGGGTCAATAAGTCCGATAATCAGGAACGAGACTCCTGGTCTACCGACTTTTATTCCCTGGGAATTGGTGACGTTATTCCAATGAGCGCCCTGCATGGCAGAGGCGTTGCCGAAGCACTTGATAGAATTGTCGAATCCCTTCCACCGCTTGAGATATTGGAGGAAATTGAAACAGGTCCGAAAATTGCTATTGTTGGACGACCCAATGTAGGCAAGTCTTCTTTGCTAAATGCATTTGTCGGAGAGAGCCGATCCATTGTAAGCAACATCCCCGGCACAACTCGCGATGCAATTGATACTGAAATTAAGTTTAATTCAGAAACGATAACTTTGATTGATACTGCGGGCATTAGGCGACGCGGAAAAATCCAAGGTTCGGTTGAATATTACATGGCTCTTCGTGCGGAACGCGCGATGTCTCGAGCTGAAGTTGCCATGATTGTAGTGGATGGGAATGAAGGATTAACCGATGGTGACAAAAGAATTGCAAAAGCGGCACACGATTTTGGCAAAGCTTGCGTTATTTGTATCAACAAATGGGACATGGTGGAACCTCCTGACGGCAAACCCAAACTTCGCAGCAAAACAAAAACCGATTTTGCACAACAAATTCGCGACGAATTTCCAGATTTAAGTTACGCACCCTTGTGTTTTACGAGTGCAAAATCATCAACGGGACTTGAGCCGGCGCTTGAAACTTGTTTGGAGGCACTTGAGAACAGCAACTTTAGAATGCCTACGGGTGCCCTAAATCGAATTATTCGGGAAGCGGTCTTTGAGAGGCCTTATTCGCGAAAAGGCAGACCGCTCAGAATCTACTATGCAACTCAAGCAGCAACTGCGCCACCAAAGTTTATTTTGTTTGTTAACGATAAAGAATTGCTGCATTTCAGTTACCAAAGATATCTTGAGAACCGATTGAGAAAAGAATTTCCTCTTGAGGGTACGCCGATTCGCTTAGAATTTCGGTCGAGTCATGACCGAGAAAAGGTCAAGTCCTAAGAATGGATTTGAAAAGCAAACTCAAACAGTTTATAAATGAAAACCAACTGCTAAATCCGGGCCAGTTGGTCATTGTCGGTTATTCCGGTGGAGTTGATTCAACTTGTTTGTTGTCGCTCCTTAAAGAACTTGATTTTGATGTTGTCGCGGCACATTTGAACCACCAACAACGAGATAATTCAGAAAGAGAGCAGTTATTGTGCCAGGCATTCGCCGAAGATTTGGGTGTTCCTTTCATCGCCGGAAAAGCTGATGTACCCTTAATGGCTTCACAAATGAAAATTGGGATTGAAGAGGCCGGCAGGAAAGCAAGGTATGAGTTTTTCAGACAATGTTCGCTTAGGTTGAGTCACGCGCCAGTTGCAACGGCTCATAACAAAAATGATTTGGTGGAAACCATTTTTCTGAATCTTGCAAGAGGCACCGGGTTATCGGGACTTAGCGGAATTCCAGTGTCACGCGATGGAATTGTTAGGCCCTTGTTGTTTGCGTCTCGGGTAGAGATTCAATCCTATGTTGAAGAAAACGGTTTTTGGCACTGTGAAGATGCAACCAATCACGATGAACAGTTTTCGCGAGTTCGCGCAAGAAAAAATTTGGTTCCAAACTTCGAAACGCTCCACGAGTCGGCAATTGAAAATGCATACAGAACTTCAAGAATCATTCGTGAAGAAGATTCGTTGTTAGACTCACTTGCGACTGCCCTAATCCAAAGCTCGGAAATAAATAATAAACATCAACTGTCATTTGTTACACGATTTTTTGAAATTGAATTAGACTCAAATAAAATTCGACATGCGCCATCGGCATTACTGCGACGCTCATTAAGATTGTGTGCCGAAGCGTTTGGAGGAGTTTTGGATTGGAAGCAAACAGAAGTACTTTCGGCAGCCATCATCGATAGAAAAAAATGTAGCATTACCATCGAAGACACTTCGGTTGTCATTGAAGTATCCGAGTCCAAAGTTCGATGCTCGCTCGTACGACCGGTTTCCGGATATAGGCAATTGCTAACAATTCCCGGGGATACCATTTCCGATGAATTAGGTTGGATGATCACTTGTTTTGAGACCGACAAATTGCCAGAGAAGTCTGAAAATTGTCTGTCCGTCCTGGTCAATGCAGATGCAATAAAAGGCAACCTCTATATCAAGAATTTTGAACCCGGTGACCGAATGGTTCCGTTTGGCGGGCAAACGGAGAGAAAACTTCAAGACCTCATGACAAATGCAAAATTAGGCAAACAACTGAAAGAGCGATTGCCGATAGTTTGCGATATGCTGGGTCCTATTTGGATTCCCGGTGTCAAGCTAAGTGAAAGAATGAGGGTCTGCGCAACGACCAAACGGAGAATGTCGCTCAACTTTGGACCCGTTTTGAACGATCCATCGGTATAATATTAGTCCTTTCGTCTTCCGACAGAAACCGAAGTCGGCCCTGGGGCGTAGGATGAATTCAGGGTGCAAAAGCCCCGGAGGCAAGATTGAATAGTAGAGCCAAATGGCTTATTGGGATTGTTGCTCTCGTTGCCGTAGCCGTTTATTTCCTCGGATCTGTAAACGGTGCCGGTTTTGGAGCAAGCCCGACACAAATTGATATTTCGACGCTTGAGAAAGCCGCTCAAAACAAAGAGATTCGGAGCGTTGAATGGCAACAAGACCGTCTAACAGCAACCTATGCAGACGGTTCGGTCAAATACGCCCAAGTGACCGTCCCCGAGAGTACGATGGGTGCTCAGCTTTACGAACGACTGAAAGAAACCGGCGTTGATGTTAAGATTCGAAAGGCGCCATTTGCAGACAGCCTAATTGGGCCACTTCTCACATTTATTGTTCCTATTGGCATCGTCGTTGTTTTGTGGTTGTTGCTAATGCGGCAAGCACAAGCAAGCGGCAATCAGGCAATGAGTTTTGGACGGAGCCGGGCCCGCAGGGTCAATGAAAACGTCCCGAAAATCACTTTCGACGACGTTGCAGGCGTTGATGAAGCAAAGCAGGAATTGGCGGAAGTTGTTGACTTCCTAAAGAACACGAAGAAGTATGTTGCCTTAGGGGCAAAAATCCCCAAAGGGGTCTTGCTTACCGGCCCTCCAGGCTGTGGAAAAACGCATTTGGCACGAGCGGTTGCGGGTGAAGCAGGCGTGCCCTTCTTCCACATCAGCGGCTCCGACTTTGTTGAAATGTTCGTTGGAGTTGGCGCGGCGAGGGTTCGGGACCTTTTTGAAACCGCAAAAGCCCACCGGCCAAGTCTGATTTTTGTGGACGAAATTGACGCAGTTGGTCGGTTGCGAGGGGCAGGCCTGGGTGGCGGACACGACGAACGAGAACAAACGCTCAACCAACTTCTGGTGGAAATGGACGGGTTTGACCCCAACAGTGGCGTTATCTTAATCGCCGCCACGAATCGCCCTGATGTACTTGACCCTGCGCTTCTACGACCGGGAAGATTTGACCGCCATATTGTTGTAGATGCTCCCGATGCCAAAGGGCGCGAGGCGATACTGCACATCCACGCTAAGGGCAAACCCCTTTCTTCCGATGTCCAGTTAGAAACGATTGCGAAGCGCACGGTTGGATTCACCGGAGCGGACTTAGCAAATGCACTCAATGAGGCAGCTTTACTTGCCGCCCGATACAACAAAACGATGGTTGATATGTCTGACCTTAACGAAGCGTTGGACCGAGTTATCGCCGGTCCACAACGAAAGAGTCGAGTCGTTGATTCCAAAGAGCGGGAAATCATCGCCTACCACGAAGCAGGGCACGCAATTATTGGAGAACTCCTTGAGCACACAGACCCGGTTCATAAGATAACGATTTTGCCTCGAGGCATGTCTCTTGGAAGTACATGGCATTTGCCCGAACAAGACAAGTATCTGGTAAGCAAGAACGAACTATTGGATGACATCACCGCCCTACTCGGTGGAAGAGTCGCTGAAGAAATCGTGTTCAACGAAGTGACAACCGGTGCCAGTAACGATCTTGAAAGGGTGACCGCTATCGCTCGCTCAATGGTTTGCAAGTACGGTATGAGTGATAAGTTAGGAACCTTGGCGTTAGGACGACGCTCCGATAATCCGTTTTTGGGACGAGACTATATGGAGGACAGGAATTACAGTGAAGACGTCGCCAAGATGATTGATGACGAAGTTCGCGAGATTGTTGAAGCCGCTCACGTCAGGGCAACGCAGATTCTCACTGCAAATCGAGAAAAAATGGAAGCAATTGTCCAGGCTTTACTTGCTGAGGAAACAATTGAACGGGAAGCATTCTTGCAAATCATGCACGGAGCGGTTCCGCCTGTCAAAAAAGATGACTCGGACAAAAGCACCGAAACTGCGGACGACATAGAATCCCAAAAGAGTGCAAAGAAGGTTGAAGGACTGGTTCCACCGAAATTAAAGCCTGGAACAGCCGAATCTTAGCCGTAACCCCATTGCATCTAAGAAATTGGGTGTTATACTGATACGGAGTCAGTGTCCGGAGTTGGAGACAAAGACTTGGCAACCCTTCAGGATCAATCGCACGTGGCGACAGGAATAAACGAGCAATACGATATTGGCTTTGCGCATCGTTGTAGCGGTGATTACGCACTTGCTCGGGAAGTGTTTGAAAACATCTTAAAGTCCGATCCTAACCACTTAAAAGCCAAATGGCAGTTAGCATTGATTGAGGGTTTTGAAGGAGATTTTGACAGTTCGGTTGTGCACCTGCGCGATTTAGCGAAAGAAGCGCCCCATGAACTGGACCTAAGGTTTGATTTTGCGATGACGGCGATGATGATTGGCGAATTTGACGAAGCATGTGCCGAATTTCGTGCAATTGTAGAAATAGACCCGACTCACAAAGCGAAAGACCAACTCACTTATTGTTAGCGATTTCTAATTCGGTTTAGAATGAATTCCCGCATTGGTTTTCTAAATTTTGTTTCCTGTTGTGTATCAAATGTGAATGGCAATATCAGCAGGAACATTTCGTCCGTCGTTTCTTCTCCCCAGCGAATCTCTTTTGGTGGGTCATTGGGTTGATTTGGATTATCTGCCGAATTGTCATAATATCCTTCAACAAAAACGCGAGATCCTTTTGGAAGTTTCATAGGTTGTTTAAACATATAATTCATTTGCCAATTGAAATCCCAATCCGAAACCCATACAATCGGTTTGATTGTTTTATCAGGAAGTTCTGCCCACGCTTTCATTGATTTCCCAAGTAAATGCATATGTGGCATGGCACCGTATACGGTCACATCTGATGGTATGGGATAAGACAATTGCACTTTTGCATTAGGGTCGCCTGGTTTTAGGCGAAACATTGGGTTTGCGATCCAAGCTAATTGCATTGTCCTTTTTATTGGCTCTTTTGCAAAATATAGTCCAAGTTTTGTCAAATCTTTTTCAGGTTTTCCTGAAAGATGATAGTGAATCTGCAATACAATTGTTGTTCCCGGTTTTAGTTCAAAGGCTGAACCATCCGGAGTCATCTGCGGTCTCAATCCTGGCGCCCAACCTCCAAGCGCACCATCCGGAATAAAACCCACACCCCCAAAAGTACTGTAGCCAGGTTGTCCGTCATTATTTTTTGACTCAAGCGAATGAGAACGACCCTTTTCGTCAAGAAACGCGATAACGTGGTGAACCACCCGTGGATTACCCGGCCTAACATTCATCGCCTTGATATATTTCGTTTCAGTGAAGTTGGTTTTGACAATGAAATTGCGATAGATATCTTTGCCCTCGGCCGGCAAGGAAAATTCTTTTTCAGCAGAAGCAATTAGATCCGGCGTACCAAGAGTCCACTCACTTGAGAATTTTTTTGGTGAAGGTTCTTTTGATTTATCACCTCTGGGTGCATCATTTTCGGCCCAGTTCTTGAGAGTATCAATCTGTTCTTTTGTTAAGACGTTTGCATCATGGAACTCGTTGTAATTGGGCACTGCTTTCCATGGCGGCATCTTTTTTGATTCAGTAACAATTGAAATCATCCTTGCCCATTTTTTTGCATCATCGTAATTTTGTAATGAAAAAGGTGCCACTTCATTTGGTCGATGGCATTCAACGCAATGATTATTTAGAATATTCGCAACGTCTTCTGCATAAGTTGGGGTTTTAGGTGCAGGCGGTTTTTCCGATGCCATTACAAAACAGCCAATACACTCTGTTTCGGTATATGAAACCTTTTTCCCCGCCAATATCCCATCCAATTTTTCTTTAACATATTGATGTTTAATATTTTCACCGGTCAAGCTGTCATCAACCGTACCAAAATAAACTTTTTCGCCTTTCTCATTGTAAATCACGATAGTCGGTAATTGAGATACACCCGTTTTCCTGGTGATCACGGCACCCCTATCAAAACTCCACGGATACTCGGCTTTTGATTTGGAGATAAATTCGGATACACCCTCAGGCGTTTCAATGTCGTTTGGAAAATAGGCCTGAAATTCAACGCCTTTGGCAGAATAAGTTGAATATAGTTTGTTTAAGCGTCCCACATACTTTTCAACGACAGGGCAGTCCGTTGCCAAAAAGTAGATGACTTTTGCTTTTTTGGCTTCATCTTGACTGGCAGCCGGATTACTACCCAGCCAGCTGATTAAGACCAAGAGCCCAAGTCCAAATCCGGTTGACAACAGTGCGATTCCCTTTCCCATGTTTTCCTCTGACAAGAATTTTGTTCTAAATAGGTTACTCCGTTAGGTCAATTGCTGTTCCAAGCGTAGCTAAAAACTCGGAAAATCAGGCCAAAGTGTGGAAAACCTGTGAATAACCCTTTGAAAACCTGTTGAAACAAGGTTAGCTTATTAAAACACCTTAATTTCTCCATTTTTCTGCTGATTTTGCCGATTTACTTTGGTATATTGATATCAGAGGCTCTCAATAAGCACTCACCGACTCGCAAGAGTCACCCTTAGCGAATCAAAGCCGCAGGAGTGGGGCAACCCGCAACTGAAGTAAGAATTGCAGAGGAGACAAGGCTTCGGTCTTGTCTAATGAGAGCAGTCAAGCAAGTTTCTTGCAAGACATTTTGGGAGTCTCTACTAGAGGCTTTTACCGTCTGACCTCCTGCAAAGGAAAGGCAAGCGTCCAAGCCGCAGCCAGGCGAGGCAACTCAAACGTCTGCGTTACGCAAGCCCGCTGAGGCAACTCAGGGTCGCATTGAGAAGATGATTGACTTCGGTTAGTCTGAAAACTCGCTTTTCGGTAGAGGCCTCTACTACTTTTTGGTCTCACTTAGAAACTGAATCAACTTGGCCTCATAACCGTTTGGTATTCCCTCGAAATAGGGCAACCCCAAACCATGGTTGTCAGACAAATAGTTTTGATTAATCCAACCACCAAAATCATGCGGATATTGATATGCCGAATTGTTATCCGAATTGTCAAATCGTTTTGAATTCGGATCGCGCAAATGGTCAGGAATTTTTGGTGCAGGTACGCGTTTGATGTCCTTGATTGCGTTGTCAATTGCTATATAAGCAGAATTGGATTTCGGTGAAGCCGCCAGAAAAATGGTGACTTGTGCAAGAATGATTCGCGATTCTGGCATCCCAATTTTTTCAACTGCATGAAAAGCCGCATTCGCCAAAAGCAGACTATTCGGAGCCGCATTCCCAACATCTTCGCTTGCAAGAATCAACAGCCTTCGCGCAATAAATCTTGGGTCCTCGCCTGCGACAATCATTCTTGCCAGATAATGCAAAGCAGCGTCCACATCGCTTCCTCGGACGGACTTAATGAAGGCAGAAATCACGTCGTAATGTTGGTCTCCGCCCTGGTCATATCGAAGCAGGGGTTTGTTCAGTACGTCTGCGACATTTTTCGCTGTAATTAAGTTTGACGGATAAGCAAGTTGTGCTGCAAACTCAATGGTGTTGATTGCAATTCTTGCATCGCCGTTTGCCCATAAATTGAGTTGTTCAATTGCGTCTAATTCGATTTCCAAGTTCAATGCTTGGATTGCACGGCGAATTACAAAATCTGTTTCATCATTGGATAACGGTTTCAATACAATAACTTTGCAGCGGCTCAACAGTGGGACGCCAAGACTAAAAGTTGGATTTTCCGTCGTTGCGCCCATCAAAATAATTGTTCCTTCTTCGACGATTCCGAGTAAGGAATCTTGTTGAGTTCTACTAAAATGATGAATCTCGTCTAAAAAAAGAATGGTCTGTTTTGACCTTTGCTGGGCTTGAATTGCGGTTTCTCGAATCTCTTTAACTCCGCATGTTACGGCACTCATTTCGACCAGAAATGAATCGCTATTTCTTGCGACGATTCGCGCCAAAGTTGTTTTTCCGCATCCCGGAGGGCCCCAAAAAATAACAGACCCCAAATTTCCTTCATCAATAGCCTTTCGAAACGGAGAACTCACATCGGTTAAGTGGCTCTGACCAACAAATTCTTCAAGGCTTGCCGGTCTCAACTTTGAGGCAAGTGGAGCATTAATGGTGTGGGAATTTGATTCGCTATTTTCAAACAAATCCATCGCAACAAGAATACCAGCGGGTACCTTATTCCCTCGGAGTATCTGTGAACAAAGTTAACATTCGATTGGTCGTATTGGGAGTCGTCGTTGTCGCGATGACCGGCGCCTACCTATGGATTCGAAACAGGCCGCAAGACAGAGCGTGGATCGTTGTCCCGCCTGTCAATAGCAAAAACATGGTAGCTGCGCTAATGGAAACACCAGAAGGCCTAACCCGTTTGGTTACGATAAAGGAAGATGGGGCCATTTTGGAAGCCAAATCAAAAGAAGGGACCGACGACCAGGACTTTGTTTGGCAAAAAGATGGCAGTCGAAT
The DNA here is from genome assembly GCA_964546835.1 of uncultured Fimbriimonadales bacterium. Classification (GTDB taxonomy): domain Bacteria; phylum Armatimonadota; class Fimbriimonadia; order Fimbriimonadales; family ATM1; genus JAHCHL01. The sequence continues at coordinate 8,607 of CAZJKW010000016.1, read as the reverse complement.
CGTTTTTGTTTCTAACCGAGGACCGGATAGATCCTATCAAGTTTTTGATTGGTTGCCTGATAGAGAAAACGACGCATATCAAATTACACCTAACGGTGCATCAAGAAGCAATTTGTGGATGTCGCCTTCTGGCGACTATTTTTTGTATACAAGTCGTGGCGGGGTTTATGCAATTCGATACCCAAAGATGAAATCTTCACCCGTCTATCCAATCAATCAGGCACCCGATACCGAATCACAAGCAGCAGAAGGAGAATCTGTTACTGCAGTTTCCGGAGAATTCAAGGACTTGATTTCACAAGCGTGGATAAATCTGTCAACTAAGTTGGAAGGCGAGTCCTTTTCAATCGGCTATTTGGACTCAACTGAAAAATATTTTGCAGGAGTTTATGAAGGCCCGGGACAGCAAGTTTTGGTTTTGCAAGATTTGTTGCCCCAAAACGAAAAAGAAATTCCTCCTGCAGCCCCGTTTGCCGGCGAAAAAATTGAAGTTTTGATGCATCCCTCAGAACCTTTGATTATTGTTTCAATTTTCAATTTTAAATATCCCGCACCCGCTTCGATACCTCCTGACAAAATTAACCCAGATGGAACGGTCAAGCGTGATTTTGTAAATGCAGTTTTGTTGATTCGATTAGATGGAACAAAGCCAGTTGAGCCAGTCTTTTTGTCGCCAAACGGTAATCAAGCCATGGTGTCTGCTACTTTGTCGCCTGACGGGACCGAAATTGCTTTTGTTGTACTTGAAAAAGTCAACGGAAAACTGGCAGCCGTTGCATTGGTAACCTGCCCCGCAGTTCAAGGTGGCGTTCAGCAAGCATTACCTGTTGCAAGAGGAAACATTGCTGAACCAAGTTGGTCAGCCGATGGCACAAAACTAACATTCATTCGCGACGGCGATATTTGGACTGTTCAAAAAGACGGTTCAAATGAGATTAACTTAACGAAAGGGAAAGGCAAGTTCCGTCATCCGAAATTCAGCCCCCAAAGTTAGTCTGTTAAAGATTGAATTGCAGACGAATATCTTTCGATAATTTTTTTTACATGAACCCGAATTGCAGGATTTAACTCAGTAGAACCGCCGGGTGACGCTATTTTTGAAACGGCTTCAACGCCGCTTATTTTTTTGTCCGCTATATCCAATGCCCACTTCAAAGCGTTTGATTCTTCCAAATTGATTACATATCCATTAATTTCCAAAAATGCGAGACAAGCAACAAATGCGGTTGCCCGATTTCCAGTATCAAAAGGTCGCAGCCGAATAAATCCTTGGATGAAATTGCCAGCTTGTTCAAGCACGTTTTCGCTCTTACCGTACCCATACTGATAATAGGTACCTTCTTCTAATTGAAGGTGCTTAAATGAATTAACCTGATTCGAGACCTCTTGGTTAATCCACAACATATCTTGAACGGTTAGGTAGTGAATCATTTTTGAATGTTTGGTTTTCAGTTTGCGACACCGTGCGTCAGTGTTGCGTGATTTTACTCGCATGTTGAACTAATGCATTGCCAAAAGGTATCCTCTTATATGGTCGCCTTGCAAGAAAAACTTAGTTTCGATGACGTCTTACTCCTTCCCAAACGCACGGAAGTGATGCCCCACGAGGTTGACACTTCAACGGAATTTATTCCCGGAATCTCCCTCAAAGTACCCTTTGTATCGGCTCCGATGGACACCGTTACCGAAGCCCGATTGGCCATAGCCATGGCCAGAGAAGGTGGAGTGGGAATTCTTCATCGGAACATGTCAATTGAGGATCAGGAAGGGATGGTTGACCGCGTTAAGCGAAGTGAGCACGGTGTTATTCATGACCCAATCAAGTTAGGTCCGGAAAACTCAATTCAGGACGCACTGGGGTTGATGGAGCGGTATCACATTAGCGGCGTTCCAATCGTTGACCCATCTGGAAAGCTGGTGGGAATCTTAACCAATCGAGACATTCGATTCGAGACTGAGTTTCAACGACCCATAAAAGAACGGATGACCTCGGTTGACTTAGTGACGGGAAATGAGTCAACGACCCTTGAAGTCGCCGAGAAGATGCTCCAAGAGCACCGAATTGAAAAACTTCCGCTAGTGGATTCTGAAGGCAAACTGACCGGACTGATAACGATTAAGGACATCCTAAAAATCAAGCAGTTTCCTTTTGCAACAAAAGACAAAAAAGGCCGATTAGTCGTTGGAGCCGCCATTGGTGCATTACGTCAGCCCTATGAACGGGCAAAAGCAGTGTTTGAAGCCGGAGCAGATTTTGTGGTCATTGATGCAGCCCATGGGCATAGCCGCGGAGTTATGGAATGTGTTCGAATGCTCAGAGAAAAGCTTCCCGACTTGCCCGTAGTCGCCGGCAATGTGATTGATGAAGCCGGAGTTAAGGAACTAGCCGAACTTGGCGCCTCCGCTCTTCGAGTTGGAATTGGAGCCGGTTCGATTTGTACAACACGAGTTGTTGCAGGTGTTGGAGTTCCTCAACTATCGGCGGTTATGGAATGTGCCGCGGCTGGAACTAAATATGGGGTTTCGACCATCGCCGACGGCGGAATTCGGTCCAGCGGAGACATTGTGAAGTGCCTCGCCGCAGGAGCAAACTGCGTGATGATGGGCAACCTTTTTGCGGGGTGCGATGAAAGCCCCGGAGAGATTGAAATCTACCGAAATCGCGCCTATAAGGTCTATCGCGGAATGGGATCCGTTGGAGCCATGAGGCAAGGCAGTAGTGACCGCTATTTTGCAATTAAGGAAGGAAGGGCAATCGTTCCGGAAGGTGTCGAGGGGAGGGTCGCTTATCGCGGGGTACTCCACGACATCGTTACTCAAATGATTGGCGGTTTACGCTCCGGAATGGGTTACGTCGGAGCAGGCAGCCTGAAGGAATTGAAAGAAAAAGCCGAATTTGTCAAGATTACAAATGCAGGATTGAGGGAGTCTCACCCTCATGATGTATGGATTACAAAGGAACCACCCAATTACACCAGTTCCGCTTTTGGTAGCGAATCTGATTAGGTCTTTTGGCAACTCGTACAAACGCTAAGCGTCTATACTTTAGAGTACGCCTATGAACAAAGTTTTCTCAATTTTTGCCTTGCTGTTTGCCACATTGGTCATTGGAAATGCCCAAACCATTGACCCAAATAAAACCGTAGCGACGATTAATGGGGAGCCAATAAGTGCAAGTGAATACTATCGAAAAATGGAGTTCATGAGCGGAGTGGGTACGGTTTCAAACAATCGATTCGCAGAATCACCGCCTGCGTTTATTGCCTTGGAGCGGTTGATTAACGAAAAATTTATTTTAATTGTTGCAAAAAACAAAGGAGTTGCTCCCACGGCAGGAGAAGTTGAAAACGAACTCAAAAAAAGGAAAGCAGAAGCACCGGAACAATATCAAAAGATGGCTGATTTGGGAATGACAGATGCAGAATTCAGGGCGCAAATCACATTGGAGTTAGCCCAATTTAATCTGATAACAATGGGTGTGAATATTACCGATCAACAAATACAAGAACATTACAATACAAACAAATTTAGTTACACAACACCAGCCAAAGTAAAGCTTAGAGTGATTGTTGTTGATAGCATCGCAAACCGTGAAAAAGTTGATGTTGCACTCAAAACAAAAGATTTTTCAGTAGTCGCCAGAGAATCTTCGTTGGATTTGACAAAATTTGACGGTGGAAACTTGCCTGAAGTTGATATCAGTCGCTTGCCAAACAACGTTTTAAATCAAGTTCAAATCACAGCAGCCGGATCCACAACGGCGTGGATTGAATCCGGAGGACTGTTTTCAAAATACAAGGTTGAAACAAAAACGGAGGCAAAGCAATTGCCCTTGGATGACAAATTGAAACTTATTATCAAGCGAACATTGATGTTGGAGTTTGGAGAGTCAAAAAACAATGTTCGCGCCATGCTTGACGAAATTAGAAAGTCAGCAAAAGTTCAGATAAGTGCCGTAGGATTGCAAAAACTATGGGATACTTATATGCAAGATTATCTCAGGCAAATTGGCGGCGGCTAAGAAAGTGGTGAGGATCGTAGGGCTTGGTCCCGGCCGTCCGTCATTGATTCCGACAGCAAACTTAGAAGCATTAAGAAATGCACAGACTTTGATCTTACGAACAGCTCAGCACCCGGCTGCAACCTGGATTCGTGAGCAGGGCATAAAGTTTGAAACCTGTGACGATTTATATGATAGTGCCGAGAATTTTGAAGAACTTTACGATGCCATCGCACAGCGTGTGATTGATTCAAACGCAACCTATGGGGTTCCAGGAAACCCCTTATATGGTGAACTTTCCGTTTCTAAAATTTTGCAAAAATGTGACGCAGAAGTTCTTGCAGCTCCCGGTTTTGTGGATTCTTGCCTTCAAAGTTTAAAAATGCCAGTCAGCGGTTCGCTTCAAATATGGAATGCTTACGAACCCGAATCCGTATTGCAAGATGCTCGTTCGAACCAGATGATTTACAATATTGATTGTAAAGAAATAGCATCTAATGTTAAGTTGAGGTTGTTAAGAATTTTTTCTCCGGAAAAAATGGTCACCATTGTTTCCGAGATTGGCTTAGAAAATGAAAAGCAGTGTAACTGTGCTTTGTTTGAATTGGATCACCTTGAATATCATCCGCTCGTAACTGTTTTTGTTGAAGCAGATGAGTTAGAAAGACCAAAAGGGTTTTACGGTCTGGTTGATGTTGTGGACAAGTTGTTGGGACCTGAAGGGTGCCCGTGGGACAAAGAACAAACTCATGAATCCCTGAAAAAGCATTTGCTTGAGGAATCCTATGAGACGCTTGATGCAATTGATTCTAGAGACCCGGAAAGACTCTGCGAAGAATTGGGAGATTTGATTCTGCAGCCCATCATGCACGCGCAAATGGAATCTATTGAAGGATCATTTAACATTGATGATGTCATTGAATCGATAAGTGAAAAACTGATTCGCCGTCACCCACATGTGTTTGGGGACAAAGACATTCATACAGCGGCAGAAGTGTTAAAAAACTGGGACAGAATTAAGCAAACTGAAAGTGTGAATCCAACTTCGATTTTGGGAAAAGTGCCAAAAAGTTTACCTTCCTTATTACGCGCCAGTGAAATTAGTACGCGCGCTGCAAGAGCCGGCTTTGAGTGGGATTCGATTGAAAGTGTTTGGCAAAAAGTCGATGAAGAAATGTTTGAACTAAAACAAGCAATTAAACTTCAAGACCCACTCCAAATTACCTCTGAATTTGGTGATTTGATGTTTTCATTAGTGAATATTGCGCGCTGGCTTAATATTGAGCCAGAGGAGGCACTAAGGAAAATGATAGACAGGTTCCAGATTCGGTTCGAGACAATGGAACATTTATCAGAAAAGCCCGTTTCTGACTTGTCGCCGGACGAGTGGGACAAGCTTTGGCGAATCGCAAAGGAATCGTAGGTGGACCCGTTATCGCTTTTTGGCAGAAAAGACAAATGGTTTTTGGGAAGCGGCACCGGAGCAGTATTTGCACCACCTTTTCCTAAATTTTTGTTGGCACCTGGATATTGGGATGAATGTTACTTTGCAGATATTCGAATTGACAAACTGTTTACGGTGTTTTTCTTGCTAAATGATAAACCACTTCGTCTATCAAGCTATTTGAAAGGCTGGCGGCCTGATCGACTCATAATTATGCATGTGGCGGGGAAAGCGGTCATCCGCGAAACTCGTTGCATTACAGAAAACAACTGCTTTGTTTCTGAATTTGAGTTAGTAACTGATGCACCCGGAATTGAGTTAATTGTTTGGAGCCTCAGAAATTCAAAACACGTTGGAAACACTTTTCCAATTAAGCTGGACTCACAATTTGAACTCATTGATAACAGTATCATTTGGACTCATACAGAAGCATGGCCGGAGCAAGTGCCCGTAAATCGCTGCGGCAATGAATTTGAATTTTCTCAGTTTGAGACCGACCCCGAAACAAAATCCGGTCATATATGGTTTGCGCTAACCTCAAATGCAATGCCTGCAGGCCACAGCATTATCACTTCTGAAAAGTGCGAAGAAGTCCCAGCTTTTGAAGTAAGTCCAATCAGTGAATTATTCGTAAATGGATCATTAAGGCAGGTGAATTCCAATCCATCATCAGATCACACGCATTTACTTCTGCATTATCCTCTAACAGATAAAAAGCCCATTCAAATCGGCTGTGCCGTAGCGATTTCAAAAGAGAGTGTTCAGAAATCTGCAAAGTTTCTTCAAAGTGAAAATGCGCTCCTGAGCAGCACAACAAGTTGGAAAAAATACTTTTCATCCGTTCCGCAGTTTGAATGCAGTGATCCGTTCTTCACTAATGCCTATTGGAACCGATGGTTTGGCCTTAGATTAAATACAACCTATATTGAATCTTTCACCTTCCCATATCCGTGCGTTTTTGAAGGCATCGGTGCATTTAGGAATTTGACCTCTTATTCTTCTCCTGCACACATTAGGGAAACCAGTTGGATGCATTCTTCCGAAATTGCTGTCGGAGAGTTGTTAACCCACGCACAAAATTTAAAGAAGTGGGGCCAAGTTTTTGGACACACTTACTCCGTAAGGCCGAGCCGAGATTTTTATCATGCTGACTGGGCGTCTGCGGCAAAGTCGGTTTTTAGAAGGCATGGTGTTAGTGCTACTGAAAAAGCTGCGATATTCGAATTTCTGCAGAGTTACAAGCAGATTCTTGAAAACACTCGCTGTAATAATTCACTAGGAGTTGTCGAGGTTTGGGATCAGAATGAAACCGGACAGGAATACTCCCCGCGGTATGATCGGTTGGTTTTTCACGATAATCCTTGGAAAAGTTTTAGATTGTTGGGAGTAGATGCGAATAGTTACGCATTTGAATTGTGGGAGATTCTGAACCAAGATACAACAAATATAATGAGATTCTTTGAACTGTCTTTTGACGAATCGAAAGGCCAGTTTTTCGATTTGAATTTAGACAATTATACGAAATCCGGTCAAGAAATAGCAACAAATTTTTATCCATTTAGAATCGAATCATTGATTTCAAAAGAATTGGCAATGAAACTCAAAATATCCCTTTTTGATGAAAAGAAATTTTGGGCAAATTTCCCAGTTTGCTCAACGTCTATGAGCGCTGTGGGATTTTCAGACATCGGACATTGGAATAATGAGAGAAAAAACTGTCCATGGTCGGGTCGAGTTTGGCCAATGATCAATTCTCATATGGTTGAGGCACTGATGAATTGTTCAAGATTTGACCCAGAATATCGAAACTCAGCCGGTACTTTACTTTCCAAGTGGATGCGGATGATGAGTTTTAACGGAGACCCGAATCGGCCTAATTCCTATGAACATTACAATCCGACTACCGGTCTTGCATCGACGTATCGCGGGGTTGACGATTACATGCATTCTTGGATTAATGACCTGATTATTAAATATGTTTGTGGTTTTGAATCGGACTGCATTGCAAGTGAGTGCGGTTTAGAATGGTTTGAAATAGCATCTGTTCCGTCAAAAGATGGACTCCAAGATCGAAGTTGGAAAAGAGATTAATTCAATTCAAAAATGTTTGGCCGCCAATCTAATTTTTCCAACGCTTCTTCATAATCCTTTGAACTCAACTGTTCAGGCCTTTTCCCCAGAATCGAGACCAGCACGCCTTCCATTACATTGGTTCCAAAAGATTCTCCATCAATGTTTGGAGTGCTCGTGATAGCACGCACAACACCGGCACGCTTTAAGAATTCAAGATCATCCTTCCTCAATGTGTTTGTAATGACTGTTTTTCCTGGCATATTTTCAGGACAATGCCTTTTAATATAATGCCAGTCTCCACAAATAACTGACGCCTCATCGAAAGCCCAACTAAATTTTGGTTTCCTTGTTTCCTGTTTTTCGCCGGTTGGATAGAACCACTTAAATGGCAACTTGGTAATGATTGGCAACAAAATTCTTCCAACAATTTGAATGGCTTTGTAGGAACGCAACCGCCATGGCAAGCCAAGACCAAACATAATATCGCCGTACACCACATTTGGACAAACTTCTGCAAGTGCTTTTGCCATACCAAACCTATCAACCGCCATCATCAAAAAGCAACGTTCCTTTTTGAAATCAATTTTTTTAGAATCATTCAGTGAATAGATAAGCTTTCTTTCCAACGTATGTTTGAGACCGCTACCATCAACAATTGGTGTTTGCGTTACTTTTGAGATCAAATTTCGAATTTGTCTAAAAACATACTTTTTGTCATCAATCCATAAATAGAGGTCAGCACCACCAATTCCAAGTGCATCAACTTTTCCATCCAGTTCAAGGAATTTGTTGCTCCAAGCTTTAAGATCACCATCCACTCCGATTCTCTCAATCGAAAAAAGTTGACCCAAAATAGTTGCTTGACTTGACTTGTTTCTCCTGCTGCTTCCAAGAGAAATGCTAACAATGCGCTTCATTCAGATTTGCAACGTTAGCACAATTCTCTTTATCCAAATCTGCCAGAAACATAATCGTCTGTTGCTCTGATTCTCGGTCGCTGGAAAATTTGCTCTGTCGGCCCGAATTCAACCAACTCGCCTAACATGAAAAAGGCAGTTTCCTTGCTTATTCTTGCGGCTTGGTGCATATT
>CAZJKW010000015.1:0-27865 GCA_964546835.1 uncultured Fimbriimonadales bacterium | reverse complement strand
GTTTGCTCGAATTTGGATTTCAGGATTTGAGTGTTTCTTTGCATGGACGTCATGGATGCCGGCAGTGGGTTCTATTCCCGTTTCTGAAAATAGAATTTCTGAAAACCGATTAAGTGCGCGAACGACTCCATTTGGATCGACATATCTTTCAAAGCGATAACTTGCTTCCGTATTCATTCCAAGTTTTTTTCTTGTTGCGCGAATAGACGCCGGTTCAAAATGAGCAGATTCCAAAATGATAGAAGTAGTTGATTCGGTAACCTCAGAATTCTCGCCTCCCATGATTCCTGCGAGAGCGATTGGCTTGACAGCGTCGCAGATCATTAACATATCTTGGTCAAGAGTTTTCTTTTGACCGTCCAACGTAACAAATGATTTTGAGATTCCGGCTGTTCGAATTACAATATGATTGCCATCTATTTTTTTTGAATCAAAAGCATGTAGGGGTTGTCCCAATTCTAACATAACCGCATTGGTTGCATCTACGACGACATTAATTGGCCTCATGCCGCATGCTGTTAATCGCCGCTGAAGTTTTTCTGAGGATGGCTTGAGCGTAACATTTGTAAATTGTCTTGCAGCATATCGCGAGCAAAATTGCGGTGCATCAATGCTAACTTGTAAACTCGAAAGCAGTTTGTCCTCATCGCCTTTCAGATTTCCTGAAACCATCGCAGCCATGTGTTCAGTTGGACGAAAAGTTTGTGGGTTCTTTGCGACTAACTCTCGTGAAATTCCCAGAATGGAAAGGCAATCTCCACGATTCGGTGTGACTTTGAAATTTAGAACCGGGCCTAGTTCAGATTCTTCAATGTCCTCCAATTCCAGACCTAACATCGTTAACGTTTCGCCGATTTCTTCCGGGCTTGCAGGCGTCGAGACAAAATCTTTGAGCCATTCAACAGTTATTTTCATGACGTAAATTGCTCCAAAAATCGCAAATCATTCTCGAAAAACAATCTTAAATCGTCAATACCAAATTGTGTCATTGCAATTCTTTCGACACCCAGACCGAATGCAAAACCTGAGTAAATGTCCGTATCAATTCCAAAAGACTCCAATATGTTTGGGTGTACCAATCCCGCTCCCCCTAATTCAAGCCAATCAGGTCCTCCATGCGACTTAAACGGATTGGTAATCGAATAGTCAACGCCAGGTTCAACAAATGGAAAGAAATCAGGGCGGAACCGAACCTTTACGTCTTCACCGAACATGGCTTTTGCAAAAAGACCAAGGGTTCCTTTCAGATTTGCCATGCTTACGCCTCGGTCAACCATGAATGCGTCAACTTGAAAGAAGGTATGTCCGTGCGTTCGATCGACGGCTTCATTTCTAAAGCATCTTCCGATGGTGAATTTCCTAAACGGCGGTTTTTGTTTTTCAAAAACTCTTCCCTGAAATGCAGTGCACTGGGTTCGTAACAACCGATGCTCATCCACATAAAACGTATCTTGCTCATCCATAGCAGGATGGTCCGGAGGATAGTTTAGAGAATCAAAATTGTATTTTGTTTCTTCTAATTCCGGTGTTTCGATATATTCAAAACCCATTCCAATAAATGCAGATTGAATTCTGTTTATGGTTTGGCACAAAACATGGGGTAGACCGATATTGAATTGTCTTCCCGGCAACGACAAGTCAAGTTTTTCAGAAACCTTTATTTTTTCTAATTCGGATTTGGATAATGCGGCACGTCTATCTGCAAAGCATTGTTGAAGATGATGTTTGACTTCATTTAATCGTTTCCCCAACTGCGGTCTCTCTTCGGGTGATGAAGTGCCAACTTCTTTGAGCAATTGAGTTAGCGAACCATTTCTGCCAAGAACCTTGACTTCAAGTTCTTGTAAATCCGAAGATGAGTTGGTTTGATTTATCCGGTCCAACACGTCGGATTCTAATTTGCCAATGGATTCAAAGATACTCAAAATCGCATCCTTTGCCAGGCCGCTGCTGATGCAATCAATGCAAATCCAATTGCCCAGAAATCAGAAAACAGAACGCGACCCATTTGTTCTACGTTCATTGTTTGAGATTTCAAGATGATTTGAATTGGTTCAAAAAAGGCACCAGCGAAAAACCCTGCAACCGTTGAAACGGAGACTACCATGCTTCGGTGACGCTTAACAAGTCTTATGATTGCTTCTCCAACAAATGTTCCGAGAATGGCACCGAGGAACAATACGAAAAATCCGAGTTTTCCACCAACGAGCCAAGTCAGCAAGAATCCCATTGTGAAGCCGAATAACGCACCGGGAATTAGCAACTTGAGTGGAGTTGAATCAATTGCTGACTTTTCGCGACCGCAATCGGCGCACCGATATCCGACGGCAGTTAAAATTGCGCACTTTGGACAAATAGGGGTTTCACATTTGCTGCAACGAAGCGTTGTTTCAACTTTTGGATGCTTTTTGCAATGGGTTTGTGCGGGCTCGGTCACTCAATCACTGCAACTTCAACCGGCGGAACCAAGCCGATTTCGGCCCCTTTCTTTAGAAGTAGTTTAATCGATTCAAGCCCATCATCACCCATATCTAATGTTCGTTCGTTAACGTACATGCCAACAAACTCGTCGCTTGTTTTTTCATCAAGTCCGCGTGCAAATTGAAGTGCATATTCAAGCGCTTCGGTTCGATTGTCGAGTCCTGCACGAATGGATTCTTTCATTACGCGATTTAGTTCGCTCATCGCTGCTTCACCTAAATCTTTTCTAACGACATTTACACCCAGTGGTAACGGTAATCCGGTTTCATTTTTCCACCATTCACCAAAGTCTGCAATTTTTGTAAGACCTTCTTGTTGCCAAGTTAACTGTCCTTCATGAATTATTAAGCCGGCGTCGAATTTTCCGTCTTTGACCGCAGGCATAATTTCGTCAAACGGAACAACTTCATATTTTGGGTTCTGCATCCACAGGTTAAGTTGCAGGAAAGCACTTGTTAAAGTTCCGGGAACTGCAATTGTGATGTCCGACAATTCATCTTTCGAAATAGGGCGCATCGCAACAATCATTGGGCCGTAACCTTCGCCGAATGAGCCACCGTGTCTTAACAAAGCATATTTGTCTGATACATATGCATATGCATGGACAGAAATGGCAGTGGTTTCCAATCGACCTTCCATTGCCCATTCGTTAAGAGTTTGAATGTCTCTCAGTAAGTGTTCAAATTCATATAGCGATTCAACAATTCCTTTTGCTAAGCCCCAAAACATGAAAGCATCGTCACTATCGGGAGAGTGTCCAATTCTGATTTTTGTTTTTGTAGTCATATTTGATTTCGGTTTAGTTTTTTTGAAGTGGTAACTTTCCACCAAAACACAGGCAGGTTCATTGCTTTGCGCCATTTTTTTGGGTTTGAAATTGTACGCCAAAGCCATTCCAAGTGCAGTTTCTGAATCATTTTCGGGGCACGTTTAACATTACCGCTCCAAACATCAAATGAGCCGCCTACACCCATATTGACACTTGCTGCAATTTCATAAAGATGCTTAGCGATAAACTTTTCTTGTTTTGGAATTCCCATTGCGGTAAAAAGAATATCGGGCTTCAGTTCACTTATCCGTTGAACAAGATTTGGTTCATCTTCTCGGGCAAAAAATCCATCATGGGTTCCGACAATGTTAACTCCCGGATGTCGTAACTGCATTTTTGATGCCGCCAATTCAGCAATGCCAGGTCCAGCCCCTAAGAAGTAGATTCGATAACCTTTTTCAGAACTTAAACGACAAATTTCATCTACTAAATCCACTCCCGATACCCTTTCTTGAAGCGGAGATCCCACTTTTTTGGCTGCCCACAAGATTCCAATACTATCTGGCGTTACTAAATCAGCATGCGTCAGTATGTCCATCCATTCTTGGTCATGTTGTGCTGCAACAATTCCGCTTGCATCTGCGGTAACCACAATGTGCGGCGTCTTTTTTTCGATAAATGATTCAATCGTTTGCATTGCGGTCTGCATGGTAACCGCATCAACACCGACTCCCAAGATTGATATTCTTGATTCTCGCAAACGATTTTCTTCGAACATAACCGGCATCTTATGATTGGTTCATTTTTCCGTTGAATGCAATGGCCAGTACTTCGTCTGCACTGGAAACAAATTGTGCGTTAAGTGCCTTCTTGACTTGTTCAGGAACATCTTCCAAGTAATCCTTTTTATTTTGCTCCGGCAAAATGATCATATTGGTACCGGCTCTGTGGGCTGCAATGACTTTTTCTTTTATTCCGCCGACCGGCAATACTTGACCACTCAAAGTGAGTTCGCCTGTCATTGCTAATCTCTCTCTGATGGGCTTGTGTGTAAACAGACTTGCAATGGCAGTCAACATTGTAACACCGGCACTTGGACCGTCTTTTGGTATAGATCCCGCCGGAACATGAATGTGCAAATCATTTTGTGCAAATGCATCTTGCTTCAATCCTAAATCGCTTGCATGCGTCCTTACATAGGTAAGTGCCGCTCTTGCGGATTCTTTCATCACATCTCCAAGTTGTCCTGTTAACATGAGATCTCCTTTTCCCGGAATTGCCGCTGATTCCACGAACAAAACATCTCCCCCTACAGGTGTCCATGCGAGCCCAACTGCCATTCCCGGTTTTAACTTTCGTTCGGTGACTTCATCTTTCAAATATTTAGGACTGCCCAGACACTTTTCAATAAACTCTTTGTTTACTGATACTTTTTCATCCCTGCCTTCGGCAAACATTCTGGTTGCTTTTCGGCACACAGAAGCAATTTCCCTTTCTAAATTTCGAACACCTGCTTCGCGCGTATAAAAGCGTATCAAGTATCGGATAGAGTCCTTTGTCCATGTAAGTTTTTTCGAAGTTAGCCCGTGTTCTTGTATTTGTTTAGGCAATAAGTGTCTTCTTGCGATTTCAACTTTTTCTTCTTCCGTGTATCCACCTAATTCAATGACTTCCATGCGATCTCGCAACGGCGGAGGGACGGTTTCCAAAATGTTTGCGGTCGTTACAAAAAAGACGCGGCTTAAATCAAATGGAGTATCCAGATAGTGGTCTCGAAACGTGTTGTTTTGTTCCGGATCCAAAACTTCTAAGAGTGCCGAACTTGGATCGCCGCGAAAATCACTTCCCAATTTGTCAACTTCATCCAAAATAAACACAGGATTATTGCTTTCTGCTCTTCGAATGCTTTGAATGATTTGCCCCGGCATCGCGCCAATGTAGGTTCTTCGATGTCCTCTGATTTCTGCTTCATCGCGCATTCCGCCAAGTGCCAAGCGGATAAATTTCCTACCCATTGCGTGGGCTATCGAGCGTCCTAATGAAGTTTTTCCGACTCCAGGAGGTCCGACAAAACACAGAATTGGTTGCCGTACGACGCCACCTTTCTTAAACTTTCTTACCGCCAAAAACTCTAATATTCTATCTTTAATTTTTTCCAGCCCAAAATGGTCATCATCAAGAACTTGTTTGACTTTGTCCAATTCCAATATGTCTTCCGTTGACTTGTTCCAGGGCAAAGATGTCATCCAATCAATATAAGTTCTAGCAACCGTATACTCAGGCGCACCGGGGGACATTCTTCTTAGGCGGTCAAATTCACGATTAACCTCTTTAAATGCTTCTTCAGACATTTTCGACTCTTCAATTTTTTCTCGCAGGTCGTCAAGTTCTTGTTCGCGATCATCTGATTCTCCCAATTCACGTTGAATTGCTTTTAGTTGCTCTCGCAAATAATAGTCTCGTTGTGATTTGCTAAGTTCTGTGTTGACCTCGCTTTGCACTTTTGAAGTGAGTTCTAAAACTCGCGCTTCTCTGCTAAGTAATTCCACCACCAAATGTAATCGTTCGCGAATGTCAACCGTTTCTAATATGTGTTGCTTGTCTTCTATGGCAAATGGCATATGAGCAGAAATTAGGTCTGCCATTACATTCGGTTCTTGGACGGCTTGAGTCAGCGTACGTAACTCGTCAGGCAATTGAGGTGAAAGACTAACACATCGCTCAAACAGTTGAGATACGGTTCTTCTAAGTGCTTCAACTTCATCCTCCGAACTTTCGGAAATAACCTCTTCTTCAATAACTTCAATTTTTGCCCTCAAATATGGCTTTTCTTGGATTGGTTCTAAAATTTTGAATCTTACAATTCCTTGAACAATCAATCTAACTGCGTCCGGCAATTTGACCAAAGTCCGGATAATGACTGCACAACCGTAGCCATATACATCTTCAAAAGTTGGCGAATCAACATTTGGATTTTTTTGTGCGACGACGCCAATAACTCGACTCGTACCTGCAACACTGTCATCAATCAGGTCAACACTTGAAGGTCTTGCAACCGAAAGCGGCGCTATTAACATTGGATAAATTACTGAGTCTCTTAATGGCAAAAGGTTAATTTCGGAAGGAACTTCAGGGCGCTGTTGATTTTCAACCGCGTCCGAATCTAAAACTGGTAATTCAATTTCTGACATTATTCGCTTTCAACTCTTATTATCGTTGTTTTTCTAATCGTTTCCTTTTTCTTCGGAGCAATGATGTGAAGGATTCCATTAACAAATCTTGCTCGAATTTTGTCCCTATCAATAGGAAATTCGGGCAAGGGAATCGTTCTTTGGAATTCTCCATACCAAATTTCAAGTTGATGACATTTTTTGGCTTCAAGATTTTTGTTTGCAGTTCTTTCGCCTCTGACCACCAAAGAGTGTTTTTCAGGAGAATAATGTAACTGGATTTTTTCAGGATCGAAACCGGCCAATTCGATAACTAAATGAAAACCCTCATCGTCCTCGCACAAATCAATGTTCGGATTCCAAAATTTTGTTGAGACGCCAGTTGACGTAGGGACGCCGTGCAGAACTTCATCAGATAAACGATGAACGTCCGAGCGAATTTGCCATATCCATTCGTTCTTCTCCTTGCGACTCACAAGAATGGATTATATCTTGCCATCTGTCGGTATAATCAGCCCTGGAGTACTTATTTGCAAGGCCTATCTTCATTTCTTTTGATTGTTTTGTGCATCGTCGCCGTCGTATTTGTGTTTATTTGCACGGTTTTCGGCGCAAAGTCTGACGCTATGTCTGGCGGTAGCAGTTCAGTCAGAACAACTTACAAAGGTAAACCCGGTTTTGATGACTTTGTATCCAAGATAACTTTGATACTTGGTTTTGCCTTTATGGGGCTTTGCTTGATCATTAACTTTTTGCAATCAAGGCAATAGAAGGCATCGGACGCCTTAAAGGATTCAGATTCGTCTGGATTTAATGCCTATGTCCCAATCTCGCCAAGCTTTCTTAGAAGATCTACGCGCCCTTGAGCAACAATTAGTGGAAATGGCCTCGATGGCTGAAAAGAGCCTGGCGATTGCTGTCGAATCTCTGACCAAGTTGAATTCGGATTTGGCCCATGAGGCAATTCAGGCCGACGATTCGATTGACCAAATTGACCTTGAGATTGAACACCATTGCTTGAGGATTTTGGCCTTGCAGCAGCCCATGGCAACTGACCTAAGGGTCGTGGGGACCTGCATGAAGATGATTACAGACATTGAGCGCGTTGGTGACTTGGCGGTTGACATTGCAAAAATCACCCTCAAATTGATCAACGAAATGGGTGATTCGAGTGCCATCGACATTCCCAAAATGGCGAATCTTGCCCGAAAGATGTTGCGGGAGTCCATAGAGGCCTTTGTTAAGCGGGATTTAGACCGGGTTACCCAGGTTGTTGAAGCGGACGACGAAATGGACAATCTCTTTAGAGAGTTGAGGGGTCAACTTCACCAGATTATGAGGAACAACCCTGACAAAGTCGTTGAAGCAAGCTGGTTAATGTTAGCGATTCATCACTTGGAGCGAGTTGGTGACCATGCAACCAATATTGCCGAACGTGTCCATTTTATGGAAACCGGTCGCTTGGAAAGTTTGGTGAATCGCTTGAAAACGGACCGTGGATGAGTCTTAGAGAGAACTTAGAAAAAATCCAAAACCGAATTCAAACTGCATGCTTTGTTGCTGGTCGTCATCCGGAAGAAATCACCTTGATTGGGGCTTCAAAGGGAGTACCAGCCGATGACATCAATGAAGCGATTGGACTCGGTGTCTTGAACATGGGAGAGAATTACTTGCAAGAGTTCCTTGCAAAAGTGCCGCATATCAGCAATGCGGCGGTATGGCACTACATTGGGAAGTTACAATCCAACAAGACCAGGAAGGTCAGTGAATCGTTTCGCTGGATTCACTCTGTGGATCGGATTGACTTGGCAAGAAGGTTGGCGGGCTGCGCAAACCATCTTTTAGTTGAGGTTAATATTGGCGAAGAGCCAAATAAGTCAGGGATTTTTCCAAAAGACCTTGCCAAATTTGTTGAAACCCTGTACAATTTACCAGGGATTGAAATTCGCGGCCTAATGACTATGGGTCCTGTGAATCTTAATCCCGAGGAAATGCGTCCCTATTTCCAAGCGATGAGGAGACTCTTGGATGAGTTGAAAATCGCAGGGGCAGATGTTCTCAGTATGGGAATGTCATCCGATTTTGAAGTGGCAATCCAGGAAGGAGCCAGCCATATCAGAGTTGGAACAGCGCTATTTGGGGCGAGAAAATCTAAGGACGGAGACTAAGATTCATGGAAGATCTGCAAGAGGTCGAGAGACCGGGCATTTTCAAACGGCTTTTTTCTGGCTTTCGGGCCGATGACGAGGAATTCGAAGAAGTAGATACCCTCGATAAGCGACCAAAACATGTGAGACTGGTGCAAAACCAGATGTATCACATCACCGTACGACGACAAGTCGTTACATTCGCAGACGCAGTTGCCGCCGCCGACGGGTTGAAGCGGGGTGAGCAACAGATTATCAATCTTTGTTCTGCGGATTCTCAACTTCGAGAAAAAATCAAAGACTTTCTTTCTGGCGTGAATTACGCTCAAGAAGGATCTTGGGAAGAACTGGGCGAGCATGTGTACCTTTTGGCTCCTGCCTCTGCCTATGTTGAAACCGCTCCAGCAACACCAAGAATGGCTGCAGCCGCTAACTAATTGACCCCCGTTCGTTGCTCTCCTATCGGATGGCCGGGCTGTTCGTTGGCGGCCCGGCCTACGGCTTTTTGAGCCAAAAAATCAAAAGCCCCCATCGGCGGCTACCGACAGGGGCCTGATTTCGGAGAATCACATGGCTAAAAGCTTTTTGACTCTCTTTGCGTCTCCGGCGCTGAGAACGGGCTCACTTTCAAGTCTTCGTTTCTGAGAACCGCTCTTATGGAAAAACATGTGGTTATTGTAGGATTTTCGGCGCGTAATCTTGCCAGAACCGGTTACCTTAAACCGTTTCGCCGCTGTCTTGCACGTTTTCAACTTTGACATCTTTGTTACCTTGGTTCGTTGGCTTCTTTGCCGGCAAGATGACCATAGTCATCAAGTTGCCGTCCAAGCTTGCCGTTTTTTCGATTTGAATGGTTGTCCCGAGTTGGTCCAAAAACCATTGCAACTTTGCTTTGGCAATCTCGGGGTGAGAGAGTTCTCTTGCTCGATGCTGAACCACGAATCGAACTTTGTGCCCCTCGGCTATCCACTTTTGGGCCCTTTTCAAATAGTTGTTAAGGTCCCCAATCGCTGTTCCCGGTCTGAACTTTATACCCTTTACGTCCTGTTTAATGCGCTTTGACTTGCCTTCTTTCTCCCGTTTTTCAGTCTCGTACTGGTACTTTCCAAAGTCCACGATGCGACAAACGGGTGGTTGAACATTGGGCGCTACCATGACCAGATCAAGTCCGGCTTGTTCTGCCATTTGGAGTGCCTCTCGCGAGCGAACAATTCCAACTTGCTCGCCAGCAGGGCCAATGAGACGTACATCAGGGTATCGAAGACACCTTTGATTAATGATGGCACCGGGTTCAGGCCGGGCTTCCTTTCGAATTCCTCTTATTCGTTTTTCTCCTTAGGTTTGTTGTTTGGCGAGTATATCGGACGAACCGAGTGAGCCGCCGTCACTATTAAACGATTATGGAATGATTTTGTAAAATCCTCCATGGGTAGTCTGTTCAGATATGCTCCGCAATCGCCTTCAGGACGACTCAAGTCCTTACTTGCAGCAACATCGGTCGAACCCAGTTTTTTGGCAGCCGTGGGATGATGAGGCGATTCGATTAGCACAGACTCTGGACCGACCCATATTTTTGAGCATTGGTTATTCAACCTGTCATTGGTGCCATGTAATGGAGCACGAGTCGTTTGAAGACGACGAAGTCGCAAAAATTCTTAACGAAAAATTTGTATGCATTAAGGTTGACAGGGAAGTGCGACCTGACTTAGATGATGCTTATATGGCCGTTGTCCAAGGACTTACCGGCAGAGGCGGATGGCCTATGTCTGTGTTTTTGACTCCCGATCTGAAACCGATTTATGCAGGAACCTATTGGCCAAAAAATGATAGGGGAAGATACTCAGGCTTTATCACAATTATTAAATACCTGAGCGACATTTGGGATAAGAATCGAAGCGAAGTTCTAAACCAAGCGAGCGAACTTTGTGAGGTGATTAAGAATCGGAGACAACACTCGTTACCGAAAGAAGCCGCTCACTTGAGGGAAGACTTACTAATTCAATGCCAACAATCCCTGATGCTTAGCTTTGATCATGAAAATGGTGGAATCGGATCAAAGCCAAAATTTCCTCCGCACACTTCTCTTCGTTTTTTGCAAACGAAAAATGACCCACAGTCAAAAATTTTCTGTGAAAGAACCCTTGAACGAATGGCACTTGGAGGAATTCATGATTGGGTTGGTGGGGGGTTCCACCGATATTCGACGGATGAAATGTGGAAAGTGCCACATTTCGAAAAAATGCTTTATGACAATGCCTTGCTAATCGGAGTTTATGGAAAAACAAAATATAAAAAGATTGCTGAACGGGTTAAGAATTGGCTTCAGAGAGAAATGCGATCAGAAACAGGCCTGTATTTTTCAGCACTCGATGCGGATTCAAATGGGGAAGAAGGTCTTTATTATTCATGGCCATATTCAGAAGCTGAAAAATTAGTTTCAAGTAGATTTTTGGAGCACTTTCAGTTTGGTGCTAATGGTAATTACGATGATGAAGCAACCGGAAAACCAAGCGGACGCAATATTCTTTTTTGCAACACAATGCCGGCAGACGAATTGTTTGAAGAACTCGACATTTTGTTAAAAGAAAGAATGAAAAGGCAATTTCCGTTTCGCGATGAGAAGTGTCTGATTTCTTGGAATGGCCTCCTGATGGCCGGGTTTGTAGATGCACAAATGGTCGAAAACGCAGAAGATTTGGCAAACACTATTTTGAGTTTAGATCACATTCCTCATCAAATCATTGATGGAGTTCCAAGCGGTGCAGGATTTGGTGACATTGCCTACTTAATCCACGGATTTTTAAAAGTTTTCCATTCAACAAAAGTAGACAAATATTTGCGATTTGCCGACCATCTTTTTGTGAATGCAGCCAAAAGATTTCGTGACCCTGCAGGTGGTTGGTTTTTGTCAGAAAACGAAGATGCTGTCGGTTTAGGAAGGACAAAACCTTGGCAAGACAGTCCATTGCCGAGTATCAACTCGATCATGATTGAAAATGCATGCTCGTTGGGATATGAAAAATGGGCAGAGGATGATCTGATTTATTTTCAAGGTTGGATGGATGAATTTCCTTTGGCGTCGGAGGGACTGCATATCTCTCTTGAGACATTTTTGAATACTTATCGAGTTCAGATAAGAGTCGAGGATTGCACGATTCAAAGTCGAAAACTCAGTTGCAGTTTAATGTTTACGATTCCAAAAGATAGTCATATAGGCGGATTTAGCGAAGCGAATTTGAGCAAATCGACGATTAGGATTATTGGTTTAGATAGCCAATTGGTTGAAGTTGAATCAAATGAAAGTACTCTTTCCGGACAATTCAAAATTAGATTGGAAGGTGAACTGGTAGATGATTCTCCTGTAGCAGAAATTTCTTACCAATTGTGTGCCGAGACCGAATGCAAAGCAATTGAAACCGTACGAGTTCCGTTGACCGGAGTCTAAAGGTAGAATTGGGGGACAAATGGTTGAAATCATCATGCCCAAGATGGGCGACGGCATGGAAGAAGGAACCTTGGTTGAATGGCTTAAATCTGAAGGGGACAAAGTTAAGTCGGGCGAAGTTATTGGAAACATTCAAACAGATAAGGCGACTGTCGAATTGACCGCTCCGGGTTCCGGTTTCATTTCCGGCTTTTTGATTCAGCCCGGAGATACGGTTCCGGTGGGTGTACCTATCGCGGCATTGTTGAAAGAAGGTGAAGCGTTGCCTTCAAATTGGAACACGACTGGCTCAAGCACGCCGGCGTCAAATGTTGCGATTGATGAGGCCCAGGAAAAGGAGGAAATCGCAGTTGCGGCATCTCCAACATCCACATTTCGAGAAAGGCGCGGTTCAAGGATTTTTGCCAGTCCGCTTGCAAAGAAGTTAGCGGCCGAAATCGGAGTACCGTTGGAGGGTTTAGTAGGGACTGGCCCTGATGGGAGAATCGTTGAAAGGGATGTCAAGTCTGCGATTGCAAAACCGGCATCAAAAACACAGGTTGTTATATCCAAAGGAAGTTTTGATATTCCGCTTAATAATTTAAGAAAAATAACAGCGCAAAGAACTTTGCAGTCAAAACAACAAGTCCCTCATTATTACGTTACATCAGAAGTTGATTTGGAAGCACTTGAAACCATTCGTGCTCAAATGAAAATAGACGACCCTGAAACAAAAATTTCTTTGAACGACTTTATTATTAAGGCATGTGCGATGGCATTGATTGAGATGCCTCAAGTGAACGCATCCTTTGAAAACAATCAAGAACACCGATACGGGTCAGTAAATATCGGCGTTGCAGCAGCAGTGCCGGATGGATTGACATTGCCCGTTCTACACAATTGTGAATCCAAGACTTTGAAACAGATTGCAGTTGAAATTCGGCAGTTAGTCGCTCGCGCAAGAGAAAACAAGTTAGGTCCCGAAGAGCTTTCCGGAAGTACATTTTCAATCAGTAACATGGGAATGTTTGATGTCGAAAATTTTGCTGCAATCATTAATCAGCCCAATGGTGCAATCCTTGCAGTTTCGTCTGCGAAAAGGGTAGTGAGTGTTCACAATTCAGGAAATGGCGAAGAAATTCAGATTCGGACGAAGATGAAAATGACAGGATCTTTTGACCACCGGATCATTGATGGTGCAGTAGGTGCCCAATTTTTGGCGGTTGTCAAAAAATATTTAGAAGCCCCAACAAGATTGCTAAGTTAAATCATTTCGTACCGGGTGTTTCGCCTAACAGGTTCATACTTCGCGTCTCGAATCAATCTTTCAAATTCTTCAGCATTTACGATAAATTTGTTGCCCGCTGCACTGACTACATTTTCTTCAATCATTACGCTACCTAAGTCATTTGCGCCGTAACCGAGTGCCAATTGAGCAATTTTTGGTCCCTGAGTCAATATTGAAACTTGTACATTGGGAATGTTATCCAAAAAAATCCTCGAAACCGCAAGCGTTCGGAGATAGTCAAAACCGGAAGCTTTTCTTTCAATTGGCAAGTTTGTGTCTTCGGGTTGAAAACTCCAAGTGATAAACGCACGAAAAGGGTTGCATTCATCCTGCAAGGTGCGAATTCGAGTCAAATGTTCCACTCTGTCTTCGTAAGTTTCGACATGACCAAACATCATGCTTGCTGTGGACCTTATTCCAAGCGAAGCGGCGGTTCTCATGCACTGAAGCCATTCATCCGTTGTATCTTTGTAGGGTGCAATTATTTTTCTTACGCGATCAACCAGAATCTCGCCGCCTGCACCCGGAATACTATGAAGCCCCGCTTCTTTCAGTCTTTTCAGGCAATCATGTAACGTGAGTCGGCTAATGTGCGCAATGTAAATGATTTCAGCAGGGCTTAATGCGTGCAAAATAACGTTTGGATACTTAGTCATTATTTTGCTAAAAATATTCTCGTAATAATCAATCTTTAGTTTTGGGTTAAGTCCGCCTTGAAAGAGAATTTCTATTCCACCTTTTTCAACGGTGTCTCGCACTTTTTCAAGAATCTCTTCATCCGTTAGCAGATACCCTTCATCATGTCCCGGAACACGATAAAAAGCACAAAATTTGCAGCGAACCCAACAAACATTTGTATAGTTTAAAATGCGACCAACAATGTAAGACACTTGTTCCTTCGGGGCTGCCAACTCCCGCCTATAATTTGCCAGAGTAGCCAACTGATTCAAGTTTGTATGTTGAAACAAGAAAAGGGCCTCTTCTGGAGAAATCCTTTCTTGATTAAAAATCTTTTCTGAAATGGCATCAATGCCGGCACGTTGGGTTGAATCTGGAACAGAGGGGGAACTCATTAGAACCAATTTTATCCTAATTGGTCTGGCGTACTAATTGTTGTGACCTTGGATGACGCGATTTAAATCAGGAAACTCGGTCTTCAATATTCCAAGTAACCTGGCATGCTGAGTGAGGGCCAATTTGCAGCCCTCACAGCCTGCCAAGTGGGCGAGGATGGGACTAAGTTCCTCGTCCGTGAGTTCATTTAGAAGCAACGAATGCAAATCATCGCGTACATCGCGACAGTCCAGATCCCCCATATTAGATTCCGAATTGGATTTCATATTCATCAAATTTTCGTTGGCTTGCGTTTTCTATTGTTCAATTGCACTGGTTTTGTGACGTTATCTGAACTCAGTTCGGCGCAGTTTGAACTTGCTTCATCTTTTGGAAACCGGTATGAATACCGGCAAATTCCCAGTCACAGTTTCGGCTATCCGCGACAATTACTCTATAAGGAAGGTTCGCTTTGAACTTGGTTTGCGGGGGCAGATGCAGTGGTTCCAAACGTTTGAGGGCACTTCCCGAGGAGTTTCGAGATGGGAGTTGTAGAAAAGAGAGCATCGTTTGGAAATCTTCTGGAGAAGACCATTTCCGGTGATGAATTGGCGCGTGAAGCGCTGGCAATCGAAATCAGAGACGCTGTACGATTGAAACTTAAGGTTTTAGGACTACCCCAGGTTGATATTGATGATTTGGCACAAGATTGTACGATTGAAATCATGCGCCGAATAGATGTTTTCGACTCAAATCGAGGTTCGCTTGAGGCATGGATGAGTGGATTTGCAAAAAATGCTTTCAGAATGTGGGCAAGGGCAAATGCAATTAGGAAAACCGAGTACCAAGCAGAACTATCGGATGAGCCAGGATACGAAATTTTTCAATCTTCCGAGCCACGTGCTGCATTGGCAACTGCTTTAGAAACCATACAAATTGTGGATAGGGAACTGCTGTATATGAGGTTTACTCTGGGACTATCTTCGGACGAAATTGCAAAAAATACGCAAATGAATTCGGCACAAATCAGAAAGCGAATATCGCGAGCCGTTGAAAAGTTAAGAACGCATCCAAGCGTTGCAAAACTGGTTGTCTGATTAAGTCAAAAACTTTTCAGCAAAGGTAAGCACTAGCCAAAATCCAACCGTGTCGGTGACGGTTGTTAATAAAGGGGAACTTGCAGCTGCAGGATCCACTTTCATCCGCCTCAATAACAACGGAAGCAAACCTCCAACCGCAACCGCCACAATTGTATTGATTCCAATGGCTGCAGCAGCGAGCATTCCAAAATTTGAGTCGTGTTGTTTGACGCCAAAAATGATTCCCAATAACGCTGCCAACAAAAATCCGATCACAATTCCAACCGAACATTCCTTAATCAACACTTCCAAATAATCCCGCGGTTTGACGCGTTCCAAACTTAATTCGCGAATGCTTACGGCAATGGCTTGGCTCCCGGCTCCGCCTCCCATATCCGAAACAATCGGCATCAACGCGGCAACGGCCGCAAGCGATGAGATGACACTTTCGTGCGCAGTGATAACCGCAATCGGAATCATGTTAAGAAGTACTTTTGTCCCAAGCCATACAAAACGATTCAAGACTCGTGAATGTATGGGCATTTCTCTCAATTCTTCGCCACCCAAAATTCCGCTCGCTCGTAACAACTCTTCTTCGCTTTCTTCTATTGCAAAAGTCAATGCGTCATCTTGCAATACGGTGCCACGTATTTTTCCATCCCTATCAACGACAGGTACTGCCAAAAATTTGTGCCTTTCAAAAACGCGAACCAGTTCTTCACCCGGCATTTCAGGAGTAACGGTGACCGGTTCGGGATTCATAATTTCTGAAACCTTCGCAGTCCCTTCGCAAAGTAATAAGGAACGAATCGTTACCAATCCTTGAAGGCGATTCTGTTCATCAACAGCATATAAATATCCCACCGGAAAATCCGCAAATTCAGTAGCATTTTGCCGAAGCATCACAACCGTTTCGGATGCTGTGTAATGCATGGGAACTGTAATGAATTCTTTCTGCATTAATCCGCCGGCAGTGTCTTCTCCATAAATTAATAGTTCGCGAACATCTTCAGCGTCTTGCCGGTCCAACTTCGCCATGATTGCTTCGGCAATTTCCGGGTCAACGTCTCCTAAAACGTCGGCCTCTTCGTCCGTATACATTTCTCCCAAAATTGCGGCGGCAATCTCAGGGTCCATTTCTTCGATGGCTCCGGCCCGAACGTCATCGTCAAGTTCTTCGACAATTGAAGCTGCGTGTTCCGGGTGAGCGAGTACTAATGCTTTCGCTCTTAACTTTGGAGGAAGTTCAGTGATGATTCCTGCGGCATCGGTTGGGTGAAGTCCGTTAATAAATGCTTGGGCTTCAGTTTGATTTCCGCCTTCCAAAAGCGTTTCAAACTGTTCAGCCGCACCGTGGTATTCTAATTCAGCCAAAAAACAATCGCCCACGAGCGAGGTTACCCGTGAGCGGTCGAATTAATATAGAGATTACTTTTGAACCTTAAAACGCCGAGACAATAGCCAGAGCAAAACAGCAACGGGCAGCCAGATTGGCGCATAAACAAAAGTTGTGATTAACGCCTTGCCCAACGCTTGCATTGCTGACCGCAATCCGTTGGCAGCAGATGACCAAGCATCATCCGCCCAACCCTTATCTTTTGGGGATTCGTTTTCACTTGGCCTTTGTTGCAAAGTCAACGTAATTGTCGAAAGCGATGCCAGATTTCTGGTTGATTTCAGTTGCGCCTCAAGACTTTCAATTTGCCCACGAATATCCGTTAAATATTGTTGTACTTCCAAGACTTCGCCGACTTTTTTTGCTTGACCAAGGATTTGTCGGTAAGTTAATTCTTGTGCTTTTAGGTTCTTTAATCGCGCATCCATGTCGGCGATCTGTGCCGTTACGTCTTCGCCCGAGATGGTCTTTTCGGTCCGAACTCCAAGCCCTTCGAACTCTTCAATTGCATGGTCAAAATGTTTTGCAGGAACGCGCAATGTCAAAACAACCTGTGGTGTTTTGCTATCCAGATTGTAACTTTGTGTGTCCTGAACAAATCCACCCCATCCCGTGACCATGGAGTTCACTTTCTTTTCGGTCTCTTCTGCGTTCACGACCCGAATCGAAAGCGATGCCCTTCGAATCACTTGCCTTGCAATATCAGCAACGTCAGGACTTGGCAGTGCGCTACCGGCTGCGAGACCTTCATCTTTGGCTTCCATTTTCGGGGGTTCCTCGCTTTCCATTGGAGCCGCGGGTGCCATTGCAACTGACGAATCTCTACCTGCAGCACTCTTTTCGCCAGCAGGAGCAGCAGTTTCCGAATAACGTATTCGGTTTCCAATTCCAGATCGAGTAATAGGCAAAATTAAAACAACAAGAAAAGCAATTGCTGCAACCGACGTGGTCAACCCCAAAGGACTCAGCCACCATTTTCGCTTTGCAAATCGGCTTGCGAATTGTTCAACTTTTTCGCCTTTAGGCGCAGGAACCGAAGCAAACTGCTTCAAACTTTTTGAAATCAAACTCATAAATTCCGCCTCATTTTGCAATGACGAGTCATTTTCAATCGCTTCTTTTACTAATTGCGATTGTTCCGGCGAAAGTTCACCGTCCAAATACGCTTTTAGGTTTTCTCGAATGTTTTCGTTCGTCATATTGCTTCACCCGGTGATAGCATCAAACGCAAGTTTTTGAAAGCATGAAACAATCTGCTTTTGACAGTTCCGACAGGAATTCCCAAACTGTCCGCACATTCTTCATAAGTCAAGCCTTCCAGTTCATGCAGGATGACGACTTCTTGATGGTCGTGCGAAAGTTTGGCAACTGCTTCTTTTAAAGCGCGAATGTTAATCAGAGATTCTGATGGGTCCGGACTTTGTGGTTCAGCCCATTCAATCAACTGATCGCTTTTCTTTTTGCGCTTTTCGTTTCTTATCACGTTGATGGCTATTCCAAACAACCAAGTTTTGATGGAAGCATCGCCACGAAATCCACGAATTCTTTTGGAAGCGTTGATGAATGTTTCTTGTGTCGCATCTTCAGCGCAGTCCGGCCCAACAAAACGGCAGCAAAAACGGTAAACGTCCGAATAGAATTGTCGAACAATTTCCGCCATTGCCTCTCGGTCGCCTTTTACGGCCCTTTCCGCTATGGGGTCCATGAATCGTTTTGATTCCTTCCGTACATAAGTGTATGGTCGCTACCAAGCGGTTCAAACTTTTTTACGGTTTGCGAATTACGCCGGCAAAAAGGATGGACTTTGTTTGGGAATCCTCAATTGTAAGGATAAACGGCCGATTCGCATTGAACACAAATGGCTCTTGGGGCATAGGTGCTGAAGTCACCCCAACCGCTCCTTCGGTTACCGCGGCGGCTTCAGTTCCTTCCTCGTTGATTTCCAAAAATGTCTTTTGCTTAACTTCAGTTACGTATACATCTTTTTGTGTTCTTATCCGCGTAAAATCTGCTTTCTTAGGGTCAACCATGTCACCGAATCCCAAAGCGCGCAAGGTTTCGACAAGCGGATAGTCGCCAGTGAATTTGATTCTTGGAATCATAACGGTGCCGTCACGCAATCGCATGCCTGATGTATAAGCAAGCCACTTTTCATAATCCAAACCCTCTAACATTTTGTTAACCGAAAAATCTGCATTTGGTAAGACAAGCGTCATTGCTAATCGGCCACTACCGTAGGGAAGTTGGATGGCTTGATAGTTTTCGCCCTGCTTATATGCAAATTCATCAAACAATGACATCATCATTGCCTTTTCACTTTTGCCACTTCCATTGGTAAATTCTGACTCTTTGCTGTTTTCTGGTTTGAACGGGATGCTCCACTTACCCTTGAAATAAACCGCATTGATCAAGAAAAGAATGTCATCGGGTTTGATTTGATCAATGATTTTTGGGATTCGTCCGTTTGTGTTTTCCGAACACCATTGGTTGATGATGTCAACCGATTTTGGGTCCGTAAAATTGAGATTGTTGAGATTCATTCCATAAGCGGCCTTGTTCTTGTCGATAAATTCCTGACGAACATCAAATCCTTGTCTTAACCACATCGAATTGGCAACTGAAAGTTCGACTTTCGGGTCGGCACTCAACATGACCGATCTCAAACTGATGTTTGAATCGTTCAGTTGGTCCATGCTGACATCGTTAAGTCTCAATGCCTTTTGCATTGCCTTTTCAGTGTCGCCTGCGGAACCATTAAAAATCATGTGAAGGCACATGGCTAAACTTGCAGGACTAATGAAAACCGAATCACCGGGTTTCGCTTTGGCAATTGACTTGAGCACATCAATGCCAAGCCCATTGTTGGCGACCACAACTTTAGAACCGATGTCATCGGTCAATTTTTTGGTTGCTGTTTCCAAAGCAATCGTGGGTGGCTGATTTTTCATGTCAAGGTTGTTCGTCTGATTGCTGCCATTACCTCCGCAGCCAATCAAAGCCATGGGCAAAAGCATCGCTAAAAAGGGGACAGTTTTCATAGGTTCTGATATGAGTGTACAACGAAACCAAAACGGTTCACACTTTTATTGACGCAGGGTAGATTGACACCGATGCGGGAAAGATTCAGAATCTGGAGAGCCCTCTTCTCAATTTGGCTTCAAGACGGCTTGGCATACAGGGCGAGTGCAGTTATCTGGATACTTAGCGATACGATTCCCGCAATGATTATGCCGGCCGTCTTCATAGCCGGAATGGGTGCGGGAGGGGAAATCGGTGGGTTCGATGCAGGCCAATTCGTTGCTTACTACTTGGTGATGCTCTTGTTTTCAAATTTCATAACCAGCCATTTGATGTGGGATATGGCTTATGAAATCAAAGAGGGAATTTTCACGATTCATTTACTTCGACCGGTTTCCTACTTTCAAAGTTCTACGATTCGCAATTTGGCTTGGCGGGTGATGAGAACTACACTATTCATTCCAATTTTCTTGCTCTTGTTGCTTTTCTATGGAAAGTATTTAGTCGGCATAGAACTCTATTTAGGTTGGGAAGTTTGGATATCCGTTGTTTTGGGCCACTTGGTAAGTTGGGCTTTCGTGTACATGATGACAATGCTCGCACTTTTCTTTACCGAAGTACAAAGCATTTTTGCTTTGTATTATTTTCCAATGCTCTTTTTATCGGGACAACTTTTTCCAATCCATCTATTGCCTGATTGGGCAAGCAAGATTGCAGCATATCTACCATTCTATTACACAACCGGTCTTCCTGTGGAGTTATGCATCCAACGAATCGCGCCATCATCCGCAATTCCTTTAATGGGAATCCAGATTTTATGGATTGTAGGTTCGGCAATCGGCGCAAAACTGCTTTGGAAATCAGGACTTAAACATTACACAGCAGTTGGAATGTAACTATCGTTTTTCGTTTATCCAATTCGCAATTTTTGCTGCCGCATCATGAATTGGCAATTCAAACGCCTCAGGTTCATTTCTCCATTTCGCTTCAAAATTGCCACTCAAAATGTTTCTGCCGCTAACAATGCGGAGCGGAAATCCAATTAAATCAGAATCCTTGAATTTTGCACCGGCTCGTTCAACTCTGTCGTCAAAAAACACTTCAATCCCAAGTTCCAAAAGTTCATCGTATAACTGAGTCGCTGCTTGAAGTTGAGATTCGTCAGAACGGTTGACTACGACAATATTGACTTCAAACGGGGCAACACTCACTGGCCAAATCATTCCATTTTCATCATGTGAAACTTCAACAATGCTCTGCATCGAGCGTCCGATGCCCAATCCATAACACCCCATCCAAATCGGCTTTGAGGATCCGTCCGCCAAACTAATCTCGGCACTCATGGCCCCACTATATTTCGTTCCCAAATTAAAAATATGACCGACTTCGATTCCACGAACTTCGGAAAGAATTCCGCCTGTTGCTGAAGCGTCGCCATGAACTGCCAATCGAATATCGTCGAATTTCTCAACGGCAAAATCACGACCGTGGCAAACGTTTTTAAGATGGTAGTCTGTTTGGTTGGCACCAACAACAAAATCTGTCATTTCCATAATCTCGTTGTCTGCAATGATAATGCAGTTCTTTAAACCAACGGGACCCGCAAATCCAACTTCTGCGCCCGTGATTTCTCTCACTTTTGCGGCACCCATCATTTCAACTTTTGAAACTCCAAGTCTTCTTGCAAGTTTGAATTCATTCAGTTCACGGTCGCCTCTAATCAGTGCTGCAATTTTGGTTTCTCCTGATTCAAAAAGCAAAGTTTTGACCAATTGCTTCGCATCAACATTCAACAACTGCGTAACTTCTTCAACTGTTTTTGAATTGGGAGTGTGCACTTTTTCAAAACTGCCATCGGTTTTTGCAATTAATGCAAATTCTCCGCCGATGTCGCATCTTTCAGCATTTGCAGCCCTTCCGTCAGTTGAGTCTTGTAAAACGGAGTCTTCTCCGGCATCGGCAATCACCATAAATTCCTGATTCATGCCGCCGCCAATGTCTCCCGCTTCCGCATCGCAAATCAATGTTTGAAGGCCCATCCGGCGAAACATTTTTTGATAGGCAATCGCCATCTGGTCATATACTTTTTGGCATTCCTCGTCGCCAACATCAAATGAGTAAGCATCGAACATCAAGAACTCTTTGCCTCGCATCAAACCGGCTCGCGGCCTGGGCTCATCTCTAAATTTCGTTTGGATTTGGTAAAGGCATACCGGTAACTCACGATACGATTGAACAAACGACCTTACGATGTCGGTGATAACTTCTTCATGGGTGAACCCAAGTGCAAAGGTTCGATCAGTTCTGTCTTGAGTTCGGTACAAAACTTGTACTTTATCCCTGCCGGTTTCCTCAAGCAGTTCAAACGGAACCAAGGTCGGCATAAGCAGTTCATGGGCACCGATTCGGTTTGCCTCTTCGCGAACAATAGTGCGTACCTTGTCTAAAACGCGAAGGCCAAGGGGTAAGTACGAATAAACTCCGGCCGAAAGTTTTTTGATAAAACCGCCACGAAGTAACAGCCGATGGCTGACAGTTTCGGCTTCGGCAGGAACTTCCCGCAAAGTCGGCATAAAGAATTGGCTCGCTCGCATTTCCGTGCATTATGAACCTGGTAGAACAGTCATTCATGCTTTCCGCGGAAAACCTTGGCAAAAAATTCGGCACAAATTGGGTTTTCCGCCATTTGGAATTTGAACTTTCGACCGGTGATTGTCTTATCGTGTTGGGGGCAAATGGGACCGGAAAGTCAACACTGCTGAAGGTTCTTGCCGGGATTGAAACTCCATCAGAAGGAAAAAAAATCCTAAAAACGGCTTCAACTGATGAGAGAATCGCAATCGGCTATACATCGCCAGAAATCCGACTTTATGACAATTTAACAGCGTTTGAACATATGGCACTTTGCTCGCAACTGAAGCAAACAGAAATTAACAAAAAAAAATTGGAAAAATCCGGGTTGTTGCAGTTTGCAAATAAGCCGGTAGCAAATTTGAGCACGGGAATGAAAGCAAGGCTAAAACTGATGCTTGCGATTCAAACATCGCCTACTATCCTGTTGCTTGATGAACCAACTTTGGGATTGGATCCTTTCGGCAAGGAGTTTGTTGAAAATGTCATTCATGAACAACAACGAAAAGGCATCTGTGTCATTGCTTCCAACGATGAATCGGAACGGAGGTTTGGAAATTATGAAATCCGCATGGATTCCTGAAACAGTCGCAATTTTTAAGAAAGAAGTGACAACGGAATCTCGCGGAAAAAATGGGTTGTTTTCTATATTGCTTTTTTCGATTGGAGCCATCACTGCAATTGGACTTGCTGCAGCGAGGGGAGAACCCTCTCCTACTTTATCCGCCGGAATGTTTTGGGTCGCGCTTC
This sequence comes from uncultured Fimbriimonadales bacterium, assembly GCA_964546835.1. Taxonomy (GTDB): domain Bacteria; phylum Armatimonadota; class Fimbriimonadia; order Fimbriimonadales; family ATM1; genus JAHCHL01. The sequence goes on along the minus strand of CAZJKW010000015.1, from coordinate 4,659 downwards.
TGTTTGCTGCAGTTAACGGTTTGCTCAGAACCTTCATTTTGGAAGAAGAGTTGGGTACATCGGACTTGTTAAGACTATGGGCAAAGCCAAGTCCGGTTTATTGGGGAAAGTTCTTCTACAATTTAGTGCTTCAACTAATTGTATGTGCGCTAATAACTCCAATGTTCATCCTGTTTGTAGGACTAAAAGTGAGTGACTGGCCGCTGTTGATTACTTGCTTGATTGTTGGTTCGGTTGCACTTTCGTCTGCCGTTAGCATTTGCGGCTCAATCGCATGTCGTGCTCAAAGCAAGTCGGTAGTTGCGGGGGTAATCTCGTTGCCAGTTCTGTTTCCTGTGTTGCTAATGGGAATCAGCGCACTGAGAGTTGCATTGGGAGCACCGGTTTCAGGCGGGTGGGCTGCTTTGTCAGGAATTGCCGGCTTAGCACTTCTGTTTTGCTCTGTTGGCCCGTATCTGTACTCTGTGGTTTGGAAGCAATGATTTATCGTCTAATTCTGGTTGTTTTGGGAATCGCAATTACCATTGTATATTTTTTGTCGCCATCAGCAAAAAACTTTCCCCAACCTGAAAGCGCAAAAATCATGTTCTTTCATGTTCCGGAAGCTATGTTGTGCAGTCTCTTTTTTTTGTGGTCTGCAATACAAGCCATACGATTCTTGAGAACCGGAAATCGCGAATTTGACTTTCGGTCATTGGCAGCAATTGAAGTTGGAACGCTAATGGTGTTTCTTGCCACTGTCACGGGGATGATTTTCGCAACAGTACAGTGGGGTGCCCCCTGGCATTGGGATCCACGACAAACGAGTATTCTTATTCAACTACTAATTTATTTAGCATATTTTGCTTTACGATCAGCATTTTCAGATTCCAATCGTGCCGCTTATGCCTCATCCGCTTATGCAGTTTTTGCTTTCTTAACGGTTCCGTTCTTGATTTTTGTTCTACCGCGTGTGGCGGCATTTAGTTCGCATGGCGAAGCAAATCAAGCGGTGGTTGGAGGCGGACTCGATCCAACTTTTAGAACTATTTTCTATATTTGCGTTTTAGTTTTGGGCCTTTGGTTTGTGTTTGCTTACAAACTTCGGGTTCAGTCTGCAAAAACTCAATATCATTTCGAAAATCAAAATGAACTATCAAACAGCAATTCTTCTGCCGCCGATAATCGTGTGGTGCGCCCTAATCCTATACATCATCAGGACTGAGGCGCATCGCAAACGATTTGAAAAGCGCGATTAGATTTCTAATCGCCTGATTCTTGCTACGGATTCAACTTGCGCAAGTGCCTTCAATACTTTCGCGTCACAACTTCCAAAGAGCATTTTCAATCCCTTATCTTGGTCGTCCAGTTTGAATCCCAATTTTTTCAATTTTTCGATATCCGCTGGTTTCCAATCTTTTAAACTGATTTGAATTTCAACTTTGCCGCCGTTAACTTTTCGAAGCGATTCTTCGACGACCGAAACAAATCTGGCGTCCGCTTTTTGTTGTGGTGTGAGATTCAGTTTCTCTCCGGCATTGCCGGCATCATTCGCTTTGGTTGCCTCTTTCAATACAGGAGAAGCAGCAGGTGCACCTGAAAACCCTCCTCCTCCGCCACCTACTCCAAAACCGCCGCCTTGAGGTGCGCCGGGTGAGCCGGCTCTTCTCATTCGTCCGCCTTCGGTACTCAAGTCAACTCCATCAGTCATGTCAACGGGAACGTGAACCAATTTTGACTTTCCGCCAACATTAACAACTTTTTGTTCAACCGCAACAAATGACGTGTATTGCGACATCAATTTGTATTTCAAGGCAATTGGCAAAATCTGTGATTTCAGTTTCTCAGAGTCTCCGTTATTGCCCTTATTCGCAAGCCAGTTTTCGCGTGTCAAATCTCCGATTTTCGCTCGTGCCCAAAGCGACGCAATGGAATCTCCGTCCACATCATTCGCCGGAAATTCGACGTTCCATTCTCTTCGGTAAGAACGGGAACCGATTTTTCCTGTTAAAACAACCGTTGCATTTCCGGGTTGAGAATATTTGCCCATGATTACGACCGGCTTTTCGCTAAAAACATCGGGTAGTGCATTCGGTGTTACCTCTTGTACCGGCACGCCCCTGATTTCAACTTGAACGTCCGTCAAAACCGGAGTTCGAACGCGGCGTTCAAACCGTTCTGCAGCTGCGTCCGCATCCGATGCCAAAGTTACAAACTCTGCATCCCCTTTTCCTTCGGCGCTCATGCCAGAAATTAAGAAACGATTGACTCCGTTTCCAATTCCGAATGTGAACATTCGCGCTTTGTCTCGTTGCGTTTTAACTGCATCAAGAACACCAAAATCATCTCCAACATATCCGTCCGTGCAAAACGCAACAATTCGAACTCGATTTGGGTCCGCTGGCGGTTGTAGTGCCGCATCTACTGCTAATTTCAACTGAGTTCCACCGTTTGCTTGAAGTGTTGAAACAAATCGTGTTGCTTCAGCAATTGCTTCCGGTGTTGCATTGACCGGAGTTGCCCACAAACGAGTCACACTGTTAGCAAAACTTACTACGTTCACGGTGTCATCGGGTCTCAATTTTGATAGCAACAATTTTGCAAGTGCTTTAGACTTTTCAATCGGAAAGCCATTTTGACTGCCGCTTTGGTCCATCACCAGAATTAATTCCTTTGGAGCAATATCTCGAGGACTTGGATCTTTTGGCGGCAGCAAAACTAAAGAGAAAAATCCTTCCCCTTTCTGGGAGATGTGCGTCAAAAACGCCCCTTGCATTTGTTCGTTTGGCACTCGCCATCGCAAAATGAAATCTTTATTTGGAATTTCGTCTGCTTTTGCAAGACGAACTCTTGCCATTGTTTCGCCGGGCCTTTCGGTCTTAATCTGGTGTAACTCTGATTTCACCTCAACAATCGGAGCTCCGGCATCAATGTCAACAGTCATGTCTATTGTTGAGCCGGTTCGAGTACCTTTTGGCGCATATTGCGGATTGATTTTTGTTGCATCCGGCGTTTCACCATCCAAGAATCGTGGACCGACCACCATCGGATAGGAAAATTCGAACCAACCCTCTTCATATTTGGCTAATTCCACATAACTAATTTCAACTTCTACGGTTGCACCGGGCATCAAGTTTGCAATGGACTGGGTGAACAAGTTTGGTCTCTCTTGGTCAAGCAAACTCGCGACTTTTCCTTGTGCTTTTGCGGCTTCATAAATCGCTCGTGCCTCGCCTTTTTCTTTGATTTCACCGGCGATAACCCGATTTCCAATTTTGATTCTCATTTTGTCAACAGCGGCATTTTCGGATAGAGGAAATGTGTAAATGGCTTCAACCGGTTCTTTGCTCGGATTTACAAATGTTTGAATCAGCGTTACTCGAACACCAAAACCATTAATCGATGCATTTACTTTTGTGCCTTTTAGGGGACAAAGTGCTTCTACTTTTCCATCTGGTCGATAAATCGTTAAATCACCCGGTTCGGCTTGGACCGGCGCTTTTTGAAGAGCCGGTTGCAAACCGATTGCAAGACTTGCTAACAAAACTGAAATTGTCATGGAATTCCCTCCGATGTTCTATTGAATAGACAGATGCTATCTCTGGTCGTTTCGTTACAACCACCTTTTACACAGTATTTCTGCTTGGACAGTTGAGTTCATTTTCTGGAAGATATCAACCAAGCCAGGAAGGCAGCGGGCAACTCAATGGATTGTGACCAACCCTCGAAGCAAGGTACGTGTGTCGTAAAGAAGGGAAAGATCTCCTCCCCTCTGATCGTCAGTGCGGTAGTCGTCACGGCATGGGATCCGGTCACCAAAGTCGGTGGCATGACCCAGTTGAATACGCCCCTCCTTCCCGGCTTCCTTCTTGAAGACTCAAGTTCTTCTTCCGACCCGGTGAAAGAACTGATTCTTGAAATGGCTCTTGCTGGTGCGAGCACATCTCGACTGCAGATTTCGCTGATTGGCGGTGCTGCACCCTTGTCGAAAACGTCAGGTTTAGACGAACGATTTCAAATTGGAGCAAGAATCATTTCTCAAGTACAAACGGTCTTAACTGAGTTCGGCTTGACTCCTGTTTTTCAAGAAGTTGGCGGCTGTATCGGACGACAGTGCACGTTAGATGTCGAGACAGGACATGTTCGAGTCTTGTCGCAAAATCAGAGCGAGGTTTTCCTCGTTTCGACCTCGTCTCGCATTCCGGGACAAAAGGAGTAAGCCCTAGATGGCAGCACCGAATCCAATCGTCAGCAAGTTAATTTCCAAGACCAAGGACCTTCCAACGTTGCCCGGTCCGGTTTTAGAAGCCGTTCGTTTGGCAGCCGATCCGAATACCAATACCTCCCAAATTGCAAAAGTCATTGCAAACGATGTTGGCCTTGCCGCTCGCGTTCTCAAACTGTCCAATTCGGCTTACTACGGCTTGCCTCGTCAGGTGACATCGATTGAAGACAGCGTCATGCTTCTTGGCAAGGCAACCGTGCGCAATGTCGCATTGATTGCCGCTACGCAATCCTGGTTTGACAAACTTCCGCTTGATAAACAGGGCGAACCGATCTTGCTCTGGCAACACGCGGTTGGCGTGGCTGCTGCTTCTCACGCAATTGCAGACGTCGTTGACAAAAAACTTGTCGACGAAGCGTTTTGTGCAGGATTGCTGCACAACGTCGGCAAAGCCG
>CAZJKW010000014.1:15349-28278 GCA_964546835.1 uncultured Fimbriimonadales bacterium | reverse complement strand
AGCATCCGATAGACATTTTGAAATTCACCGAAGGAGGAATGACAAGTGTTGGTGGATATATTTTGGGACTTGTCGGGTTATGGATATGGACAAAACTCAACAAACTTTCAATTCTAAATGTTTTGGACTTAATGGCGGGTCCGGCGTTGATTGCAATTGCAATTGGCAGAATCGGTTGTTTTTTGAATGGTTGTTGTTATGGAGGGCCGTGTGATTTGCCGTGGGCTGTGATGGTGCATCCGGAACAAGGTGAAAATTATCTGGGCCATCCGGCGCAACTCTATGATTCGATTATTTGTGTTTTGTTTGCATTGGTAATTTTTGGATGGGAAAAAAGAGGAACGTTTCGGCGCGGTCAACTGTTTGCACTTGCGTTAGTATTCACCGGAATTTCGCGATATCTTTATGAGATTTTTAGAATCGGAATCAGTTCAGAACCGTTTGCATTTGGAATGACTTTGGCGCAAATGGTAGCAATTTTGATGATTGGAATCGGAATTCTAATGTTCGCCATTGTTGGCAAAAAAAGTGAGCGTGAAACTGCTTGAGCATCACTTTACAATTTTGCGGAGCGGCAGAAACGGTTACCGGTTCGCGGCATTTGTTGACGGTTGACGGGAAAAAGTATCTGATTGATTGCGGTTTGTTTCAAGGTAGAGATGAAAAAGAAAGAAACTGGAATCCGTTTCCGCACTCTGCGTTTTCCATTGAGCGCGTGATACTGACCCATGCGCACATTGACCATATTGGTTATCTGCCTAAATTGTTTGTTGAGGGATATCACGGGCCGATTCATTGCACTTCTGCAACATCGGAAGTAACGCGATTAAGCTTGCCGGACAGCGGAAGGTTGCAGGAAGAGTATGCGCGTTATGCAAACAAAAAAGGATTTAGCAAGCATAAGCCGGCTAAGCCGTTGTACACGGAAAAAGATGCCGTTGCCGTTTGCAAACAATTGGAGCCACACAACTTTGATGATTTGATTGAAATTGGCAATCATTGCAAAATTCGGTTTCGCCGGGCGGGTCATATTTTGGGATCCGCGTTTGTAGAATTTTGGTTGCCGGATGGAAGAATGATTTTGTTTGGAGGAGATTTGGGCAGACCGAACACTCCGATTTTGCGCGACCCGGACATAATGGATGCGGCTGATTATTTATTAGTGGAGAGCACTTATGGTGACCGAGTTCATCCGACCGAACCCGTTTTGGATGAATTTGCAAGAGTGATTGAATCAGCGATCAAGAGGGAATCCGTGATTGTTATTCCCGCTTTCGCAATTGGACGGACGCAAGATGTTCTTTATTATTTGAACGAATTGGAGAATTCAAAAAGGTGTCCGATTTTGCCAGTTTATGTTGACAGTCCGATGGCAGTGGATGCGACAGGGATTTATGCCAGACATCACGAAGACCATGATTTGGATATGGAGGCATTGGAGGAAATCGGCGACAATCCGCTACGTTCCAAAAATGTTTCTTTTGTAAAAAACTCGGACCAATCGAAGGCGTTAAACAAAATCGGTGGTCCTGCGATTATCATTGCAAGTAGTGGAATGGCAAATGGTGGGAGAGTTGTTCATCATTTAGCGAATCGGTTGCCGGACCCGAACAATATCATTTTGTTTGTCGGATTTCAGGCGCACGGCACAACGGGCAGAGAGTTGGTTGAAGGGTCGGCTTATGTTCGCCTTATGGGTCAAGAAGTGCCGGTGAGAGCAGAAATTAGATCCATTTTGTCGCTTTCTGCTCATGCGGATTCTAATGAAATCATGAAATGGCTTCATGGGTTCAAGGTTGCGCCAAAACGAACATTTATTGTTCACGGTGAACCACCCGCACAGGTGGCATTGCGGAATCGAATCGAGCAAGAATTAAACTGGAATACTCACATTCCTAAGTATTTAGAAATTGTGGAACTTTGATTACCTGCCGAAAAGAATTGGATTGAGTTTTAACTTAAAAATCACTTTCGTGATTGCGTATGAAATGCAGAAAACAGAAAGCCAGACCCAGAGTTGAGTCAATGGAAGTTTATCGAATATTGGCCAGATTTTGTTGCTATCAATTAAGAAAATGATTGCCGGGTGGATTAAGAAAATGCCAAGAGAGTATTGACCGAATTCACTAAGCCACCTGCTCGGTTTCCAAGAATCGCAATTCGATTTGCAAAACTGCAAGAGCAGGATTCCAGAGCCGGTTGCCCAAATTGCAACGCTCGATTGAAGTACGATTGTATTTACCCAGTATTTTTTTAGGAGAATTGCCGATTCGAGAGTTAAGTAAGTAGCAAAAGCAAGCAGGACAATTAATGCAATTACGAATTTTAATTTGCTCCATACGGATTGCCACAGTACCCAATGAGTACCAATCCATATTCCGGTTCCGACAGGGATTAAGTACCACAAGATTGCCGAGCCCGTTGTGGGGAAAAGAGGTTGCAAAGTTTCTCGGAACACATAATAGATAATGTAGACAGAAATTTGTAGGGCAAAAACTGCAAAAATCCAAATTAAGAATCTGTTGGATTTACGTGCAAGTAAACTGATGAAAGGTAAGACGATTTGTGCCTGAATTAGAACGGCCAAAAAATAAAGGTGAAAAGCGGCTTTCCCAAGCAAAAGAACTTTTAGTAATGTCGTCGGATTGTTTTGAATATCTGTTAACCCCAATCCCGTCAAATTTTTTCCAAGAGCCGATTCAAACAGAGTGACGCCAAGTAGATATAAAAATGTCCATATTAAGTACGGTGCAACCGTACCCTTTAATCGTTTTGTATAATAATTTCTAAAATGGATTGGATTTTCTTTTGCCAAACTGCGACAAACTAAGAGTGCAGACAAAAACAGAAAAGTTGGAACTGCAAACCTGACACACCTGTTTGCCATTTCCATACACCACCAAGACCAAGAATAGGGTACAGCAATTTTTTTGGTTGTGTTGCTTAACACGTGGTGAGTGACGACCGCAAGAATTGCAATTCCTTTAACGATATCAAAGGAGCGATCTCGTTGTGCCGTTTCGCTCATAGAATTTCAGAAGGTTCCGTAAAGGCGATCTCCGAAATCTCCCAGGCCAGGGAGAATGTATTTTTTGTCGTTTAATTCGCGATCAATCGAAGCCGTGTAGACATTGACATCCGGGTGTTTTTCCGAAAGGAGTTTGGCTCCTTCGGGAGCAGCGACGATACAGACCATGCAGATAGTTGATGCACGGTTTTGTTTTAATAAATCAATCGCTTGGGCCGCGGAGCCGCCTGTCGCCAGCATTGGGTCAAGAAGCAGGCAGAATTTGTCGACAAGACTCGGAAGTTTACAATAGTAACTTGATGCAATTGCCGTTGATTCGTTTCTTTCAAGTCCGACATAACCAACGGCCACATCAGGAAAGAGCTCGGTGACGGGCTGTAACATCCCCAAGCCAGCTCTCAAGATGGGAATTGCTGCAAGACCATGAGCGAGGATTTTTGCATCGGCAGATTCGAGTGGCGTTTCGACTTTTGTTTCGATTTGCCGAATTGATTTTGTTGCTTCAATCACCAATACTGTCGTTAAGTTATGCGCGAATTGTCGAAACTGTGCGGGCTCGGTATTTACGTCTCGTAGACCCGCCAACAAGTGGTTTGCGAGAGGGTGGTTAACACAATGAATTGCCACGAATTGTAGGTTACCCTCGGCTGGTAACATCCGAAGATGCCCGACAAACGATTAGTCATCATTGACGGTTTCAGCCTACTGTTTCGAGCGTTTTATGGAACTCGATTCATGAGTACGACTGATGGAAGGCCCACGAATGCGTTGTTTGGTTTTGTTGGGATGCTTTATCAAATTTTGGAAAAAGAAAAGCCAGACTGCATTGTAGTTGCGTTCGATGCACCGACTAAGACTTTTCGACATGAAGAATATGAAGCATATAAAGGTACAAGAAGAGAAACTCCCGATGAGTTAATTTCTCAATTGGATGTTGCTCAGGATTTGATTGATGGATTAGGAATACCGACTTTAATTTCGCCGGGATTTGAAGCTGATGATATTGTCGGAACGCTTTCATTAGATGCTGAGCGACATGGCTATAAGACCACCATAGTTACCGGCGATTTGGATACTTTACAATTGGTTGATGATTGTGTTCGCGTAATGACGACGAAGCAGGGTGTGAGTGAAGTTGTTTATTATGATACCGAGGCAGTTAATGCAAGATATGGATTTGGTCCGGAGTTTATAGCTGATTATAAAGCGCTTGTTGGTGACACCAGTGACAACATACCAGGTGTTCCAGGTATTGGAGACAAATCTGCATCGAAGTTGATTCAGCAGTTTGGATCGGTTGAGAACATTGTTGAGCATTTGAATGAAGTTGAAGAGAAATTCAGGAAGAAATTAGAACCTTCTTTGAAGCAAATTCCGAAATCCAAGTGGCTTGCAACGATTGTCAGAGATGCGCCAATAAAGTTTAGTTATGAGCCGTTTAAGATTTCTCCCGCAGAATTTAGGGCAGCGCAATCCGTATTGGAAAGTCTTGAATTTCGTGCGCACTTAAAACGACTGCCGGATGTTTTGGGGCCTTATTTGGAAACCGGTCAAACCGATTTGTTTGCAGGAATTGAAGTTGCGAACGAAACCCCAAAAATTGAAACGATTGATGTTAGAACCTTTGGCGGTGCCAAAGTTTGGTTAGAGGAAAAAGTTGCAGGCATTTGGATGGATGAAAATGGCGCGGCTGTTGCTACGGATGACTCTGCGATTCGAATTTCCAATGAGATATGTGATGAATTGATTGCTAAATGCTCCAGTCAGTTGGTGATTCATCATTGCAAGCCAATATTGCGACGAACGCAAACGTATCAAATGCCAAAATTCGATACGCTGCTTGCTGCGTACGTTTTACAATCCGGTAGAGCGAATTATGAGTTGACTGATTTGGTACAGGGATATTTAGATGAGCCATCTCCAAAAACCAATGAGGATAAGGCGTGTGCTGTTTATCGGCTGAAATCCGTTTTGGAGGATCGCCTAAAAGCAGAAAATCAGTTGCATGTTTACGAGGACATTGAATTGCCATTGGCACCCGTCTTGGCCGAGATGGAGAACGCGGGAATTGCGGCGGATTCAAAAATGCTTTCCGGCTTGAGTGATTCGTTGGGCAACATGATGCAACAAACGGAAACTTTGATTTATGAATTGGCTGGTGAAAAGTTTAATATTGGTTCGCCGCAACAAATTGGCAACATTTTGTTCGAGAAGATGAAAATTCCGGGCGCAAAAAAAACCAAAACGGGTTTTGCGACGGGGGCAGAAATTTTGCAACAACTTGCGACCGAATATCCGATTGCACAAGAGATTTTGAATTGGCGAGAACTCTCAAAACTCAAGAGCACTTATGCAGATTCGCTTCCAAAAATGATTGGTGAAGATGGAAGGATTCATACTACTTTTGCCCAACACGTTGCGGCAACGGGACGATTAAGCAGTATTGACCCGAACTTGCAAAACATTCCCATACGAACTGAATTGGGACGCGAGATAAGACGAGCGTTTGTAGCGGAAAAAGGTTTTGCATTGGCATCATTGGATTATTCGCAAATTGAATTGCGATTATTGGCGCATGAATGCAAGGATGACGTTTTGGTAGATGCGTTTCAGAATCGCAAAGATGTTCACGCCGCAACAGCAGCGTTAATGTGGAATGAAAAGATTGACAATGTGAGCAAGGAACATCGTCGGTATGCGAAGATGCTTAATTATGCTGTTTTATATGGTGTTACCGATTTTGGATTGGCGAACCAATTGGGCGGAGAATTTTCGGTTTCAGAAGCAAAGCAATTGATTGTTCAATATTTTGAGCGTTTTCCAAAAGTAAAAGAGTACATTGAATCTACATTGGAAACGGCTCGGTCAAAAGGGTTTACCACAACCTTGACCGGACGAAGAAGATATTTTCCTGACATTCACGCAGGCAATCGAATTGCGCGCCAATACGCGGAACGACAAGCGATTAATGCACCGCTTCAGGGCGGTTCGGCCGACATGATTAAAATTGCGATGATTCATATTCATCCACTATTAAAAGGCAAAAAGTCACGAATGCTTTTGCAAGTTCATGATGAATTGGTTTTTGAGTTGGCAGAAAAGGAGAATGAAATTCTGCCAACTCTTCAAGAAAAGATGGAAAGTGCGGTACCGCTGAGCATCCCTGTTGAAGTGGATGTCAGTGTCGGCAAGAACTGGCTGGAAACGAAGTCTTAGTGACCTGCGGCTTTTGATGCTGCGGAAGTATCGATTCTGAAACCCGGACCCATCGTGCTACTTACCGTCATGCTGACCAAGTATTTTCCTTTTGCCGCTGTTGGTTTTGCTTTATGCAAGGCGTCAACTGCAGCGGAAAGGTTTTCCAATAGTTGCTCTTCGGAAAAGTTTGCTTTTCCGATTGGCATATGCACGATTCCTGCTTTGTCATTTCGGTATTCGACACGGGTTGCTTTTTTGATTTCGCTAACTGCTGTTGCGATATCGTTTGTAAGCGTTCCGCTTTTTTTGTTCGGAGTTTTGGGCCCAAGGATTCGACCGATCTTAGCAAGAGTCGGTGCCATTTCTTCAGAAGCAATTAGAACATCGAAATCTTTAAATCCGCCGGAGATTTTTTCTACTAAATCCTCAGCGCCGATTTCGTCTGCACCGGCTGTTTTCGCGTCATCCGCCATTGAACCTTTTGCAAGTACGGCGACTTTTCTTGATTTTCCGGTTCCGTGCGGCAAGTTGCAAATACCGCGAACGTTTTGATCGCTTTTTCTTGCGTCAATTCCTAATCGAATGGCAAGGTCAACCGTTTCGGGAAACTTTGCGGTTGCATTTTGTTTAACGAGACTGAGTGCTTCGTTTGGTGAATGGAGTGACAACCGGTCACCGGTCGCTCTTGCTTGCATATATCGCGCGCTTGCGGGCGATTTTTTTCGAATGTTTTTTCTCATTTTTTTCTCCTGGTGGTGTGTGCGACTTTCGTCTGCCACAGAGATGGTTGATTAGTCTACGATTTCAATTCCCATCGACCGAGCGGTTCCTGCGAGAACTCGCATTGCTTGTTCTTCATCGTCGGTGTTTAGGTCTGCCATTTTTTTCTTGGCAACATCTCGAAGTTGTGCTTTGGTTAGTTTTGCAACTTTTTCTTTAAGCGGATTGCCGCTGCCTTTTTCTATTCCGGCAGCGTTGCGAAGCAAATCGCTTGCAATGGGTTGCTTGATTACGAATGAATAAGAGCGGTCTTCGTAAACGGTAATTGCAACCGGAAGCGTGTTGCCGATTTGGTCCATGGTTTTTTCATTAAAAGACTTAATGAATTCCATCATGTTAATACCGGCCTGTCCCAATGCGGGACCGATTGGGGGTGCTGGAGTGGCTTTCCCGGCGGAAATATTCAATTTGATATTAGAAAGTACTTTCTTTGCCATTAGTTGTCACCGTCAAACTTTTTCTACACTTGAAAAATCTAATTCGACCGAAGTGTCTCGGCCAAAAATCATCAACATCACTTTGAGTTTTTGCTTGTCTGCAATTACTTCTTCAACTTTTCCGGGGAAATCAGCGAATGCACCTTCGATAACGCGAACATTATCTCCGCGTTGCCAGGGAATAACCGGAGTTTCTTTACTGGCTTCGATGCGTCGCATGATTGCTTGAACATCTTCATCGGGAATTGGCACCGGTTTTGTTCCGCTAACCAAGAATCCCGTAACACCGCTTGTTCTTTTGATTAAATTCTTTGAATCATCTGTATAAATCATACGGATCAAGATGTATCCGGGAAAAACTTTTCTGGGTAATTCCATTCTTTTTCCGTTACGAGTCGTAAGCGATTGTTCTTCCGGAATCAGGACTTCAAAGATTTCGCGCTGCCAGAGATTTTGATTGTCAGCCATGCGCTCAATCAACCCACGCACTTTCTTTTCGTGACCGGCGATGGTGTGCACTGCGTACCAAGAGCCAGCCATGTTATTTCGTACCCATTAACTTGTGAACAAGGATCTCAATGACATATCCAAACGCCCAGAGATACACAACGAATAGTATAACGACGAAAAGAACCAGCCAGGTAAGGCGGACAGTTTCGGCGCGTGTTGGCCATACGACTCGTTTCATTTCTCGCGAGACGTCTTGCAAATATCCTCGAACGCCTCTTTTCCCAAAACTTGGAAGGGAGACGTTCCCTTGTGGGTTCTTAGCTTTTTCGCTCATAACCGGCGGCTTTTCCCGTGCTTTTTCAGCGGGGGGAGTAGCGATTGTACTCTTTTAGACCCAGGTGGCGCAAGGGCTTTGGTCGGTAAACTTTGTCATATGTTGACGACTTTGATTAAGACTTTGGTCTTGGGAACGATTCCTGCTTCAGGTTCAAGTCCCTCGCCGATGGGCGATCCCATGGGGGTTCGCATGGTGAGTGAAAGTGTGACTTTTGAGATTGGGCAAGAAGATGTGTTAGTGACCGGGACCTATGTTTTCAAGAACACAACTTCCAAGCCGGTTTTGGTACCTGCGGGCGTATCTATGGTGCCCGTGAGTGAAGAGGTTAAAAAAGAAGCGTTGAACTTGGGGGATATGGTGGTTACCTGGGACAAGAAGCCGATACCGACTGCTCGTTTGAACGTGGCTGGCGGTTCACCTTGCTACAAGTTTTCTTTGAACTGTGTTGCCAGTGGGACTCATGCGCTTCGGATTAGCTATCGTGCAGGGCTGGTACGAAAAGACCGAGAAAGAACGCTTTTGTTTATGACCGGAGGGTCTTCCGGCTGGGTGGGAACGGTTGATGTTGCCAACTACAGTTTTAAGTACAGTTTGAAGACGGTCTTTGCTATCAAGTCATTTGAGCCGGATTACAAGTGGCAGTGGGGCGAGACGGGTGCTTTTGCCCGTAGAGCAAACTTTAAGGCGGAGCCAAATGAAATGATACGCTTGAACTATTGGCCGGGCGACTTCTAATTTTTCCCCTGCAAAAGTACCGGCATAGACCGATAATCGGTTCGGAAGCGACCAACGAGGGAGCGACACGGACCTATGCCAAAGACAGGACGCGCCAGACAATTTCCAGACGCGGTGAGTATCAGCACCGCAAGCACGATTACCGGTGTTGAGATTCACACGTTGAGATATTGGGAAAACGAGTTTTCCGAATTTCTTGACCCTGTGAGGACGCCCGGTGGTCAGAGACGATATCGGCCTGAGGACATTCAGACCGTTTTCACTTTGAAGAGGCTGCTTCGGGATGAAATGTACAGCATTGCCGGGGCTCGGCGACACTTACAGATTCTTCGGCAGCGAGCCGCATGAAGATTGCAAAAACGATTAAAGAATCACGCCGGTTATGTTTAGAAGGCAAGTGGCACCGTGCCGTTTTGGTTTTACAAGAAGGGTTTCAAGAAACCGGTTCAAGTGAAATTGCTTGTGAATTGGGGCTTAATTTGTGCTTACTGGGAAACGAAGAATCGGCATATACATGGTTTGAAAAAGCGATTGGTTCGGATAATCAAGACGCACTTTGGAAGATTTTATACGAACACTTTTACTGCCGCAAATTGCTTGCAGTTAGGAGAGAAGCCAGTGATTCAGTTGCCGATGAAACCATCAGATGGTTAGAAAAGTACAGGCCCAGAAATTATCAGATGTCACACGTCGGAGTTTCCATTTCCGCATGTTTAATTGTTAAGAATGAAGAGCAATTTTTGCGAAATTGTCTTGAATCATTGAGTGGCATCGTCGATGAAATCATTGTGGTTGATACGGGCTCTGAAGACAAGACTGAAGAAATTGCCAGAGAATTCGGTGCAAGACTTGGAAGATTTGATTGGGTTGATGATTTTTCGGCAGCCAGAAACCATGCCATTAAGTTGGCATCCGGCAACTGGATTCTTTGGATTGACGCAGATGAGATTCTTGATCTTCAGTCGGCTCAATCCATTAGAAATGCAATCGTGCGGCCCCATTTGGGTGGATACAATTTAGAGATAAGAAATTACATCGGCGAATCTGAAACCGAAGATGTTTTGATTCACTGTCCATGTCGGCTGTTTAGGAATTTGCCCAACATTCGATTTGAAGGTCGAATCCATGAGCAGATTTCGCCGTCACTTCGAAGCGCGGGATTTCCGATAGCAACATTGGATGGTGCAATTATTCATCATTATGGGTATCGCAAAGAAATTATGGAAAGCAAAAACAAGCATCAGAGGACGATTTCTTTGTTAAAGCGCGAGGTTGCAGAAAAACCAGATGACAGTTTTCAAATGTTTAATTTGGGCAATGCCTACTACGTTGCTGATGATTATGAAAATGCAGAAAAATGGTTAAGTGCATGTTTAGGCGGAATACCGCAAAACGCCGATTACGGACAACTTGCATACCAATCGCTGGCATTTTGTCAGTTGTTTCAAAGCAAAACTGAACTTGCTCTTCAGACCTGCATGAATGGAGAAAGAGCCGGCTTTGAAGGCCAGTTGATTGCGTATGTAAAGGCGTTTGTTTATCGCGAGCAAGGTCAATTTGATGCAGCATTAGCTGCGATTGAAAAATGCCAACAGTTGTCGCTTAAGCCAAATGAGACCGGTGACAGATCCATTGCGAGTTACAAGGCGAAGTATTTGCAAGCAGAGATTTGTTTTGCCGTTGGCCAATTTGCAAAAGCCGAAACTCTTGTGACCGAGATAAATGCTTCTACGCCGGGATTTGTACCGGCTTGGAAGTTGCGAATTGAATGTATGCGCAAGCAGGGGAAGACCCTTATCGAAACAGCGCAATTTGCGTGGACGGAAAATCGAAACAGCAAAGAATTATGGCAATTGTGGTTGGATTGTTTAGAAGAGTCTAAAGATGATGATGGCATTGCTTCCGCATATATTGAAGCGGCTGAACATTTTGAATTTGATGACAATCTCTTAGTTAATGCCGGGCGGGCAATGTCGAATATCGGAAATCATAAAGTAGCACTTCAATGTTTTGAAGATTCGATTGCACTTAATCCCGTAAACACAAATGCGTTTCTTAATTTGGGTGATTTGCTGGTAAAGTGCGGAAATTATCAAGATTCATGCGCGGCGTATAGCGGTGCAATCATGTTAGACCCAGAAAATGCACAAGCGTGGTTTGTTTTGGGTAATTCTTTGTATTATTCAGGCAAAACGGGTGATGCCATACTTGCTCTTAAGCAAGCGCTTAAGTTAAACCCTGAACACACAGAAGCACAATCGAACTTAAAGACTATATTGAGTGAAGTTGAAGAGCTTGCATCTTAAGATTGTTCAGCTCGTTTCTTAATTGCATTCATTGCGCTTTCAACATTCAGTGTGACAATATGTTTTACAACTTTTTGGACTAATGCACCTAAAAGCGGAACATTGTATTCATAATCCAATAAAGAAGTAAATTCAGTTCCGGAATTATTTGGTGTAAACTTCCACCAGCCGTTCATTTTGTCATAATCGCCTTCAATTTGAGAAAATTCGACTTTATTATTTTGAAAGTCCCAGTTTTCCTCTTGTGACCATTTAACGGTCAAACCAAATTGCGCTATTTTCCCGACCCATTGAGTCTGGACTTTGCTTCCATCTTCACTTTTAGATAAGAGAGTCAGGGATTTAACATCGGGCATAAATTCGGGATATTTTTCTACATCTCGCGCTATCTCCACCACTTTCTCAACGGGAGCATTTACTTGGACTTTGCATTCAACGATTGGCACGGTTTGAGCATACCTACCGTCGGATAAGCCACAATTGTTATGTGCGCAGCGTTATCTTGCGCGAGCCGCTATGCCTTTCAGTTGAGGACAGTAGGCCGCCAACACCCGGTCCGGGCGAAGTACTCCTTCGCGTTCGTTGTGCTCTAACCTGCGGGACTGATTTAAAAGCGTATACGCGGGGGCACCCTCAGATACCAATGCCCGGTCCATTTGGACATGAATACAGTGGAACGGTCGAGTCGGTTGGAGATGAGGTGGAGAATTTCCAGCAAGGCCAAGATGTAATGGGAGTCCATTCCGGGCCGTGTTTTGATTGCTATTGGTGTAAGCGCGGTCAACAGAATTTATGCCAAGAGGTGATGAGAACCAAGGTTTTAGGTGCGTTTTCCGAGTACTTGTTATTACCTTCAAACGTGGTGCGGGCCAACTTGTATTCAAAGCCGGACGAAATCAGCTTTGAAAGGGCAGCGATGCTTGAGCCATTGGCATGTGTGGCTTCGGGTCTGTCTCGACTCAATCCAAATCCTGACGACTCGGTGTTGTTAGTTGGGTCGGGTGCCATAGCAGTCTTATTCCAATCCGCACTAAACCGAATCGGTGTAAAGAATTGTTGGATTGTTGGAAGAAATCAAAAAAGGACGAATTGGCTGAAGTCCAACGGTTATAAAGCGATTGAAATTGGAGAAATCCCTGAAATTATTCGAACAAATACTGATAATCGAGGATTTGATGTTAGTATTGAATGTGCCGGCAATACAGATGCGTGGCAGACTGCGTTGCAAACTGTTCGTCGTGGTGGAACTTTAATGCTTTTTGGGGGATGCCCAAAAGGTTCGGTTTTTCAAGTTGATACTTCAAGATTGCATTATGATGATTTAACGATTATGAGTCCATTTCATTTTGGGACTAAAGATGTATTGAGTGCAAAAGAAATGTTATGTGATGATAATTTTAGAATCGGTCCGTTGATTTCGGGTGAAGCAAAATTAGATGATGCCAGAGAAGTTTTTGAAGATCTAAGATTAGGACAAGCAATTAAGATCGCATTCGTTCCATGAAATTAGCGCAATACGTAACCGGTATTGGGATTCAAATCATTGACTCAGAGATTCCAAAGAGACCTGATAGCGGTTTGCTGATTCAAACAAAAGCGTCCGCGTTGTGCTCCGGCGAGTTGATGGATTGGTATATGGACCAAAAGTCACCTCATGT
>CAZJKW010000014.1:0-15339 GCA_964546835.1 uncultured Fimbriimonadales bacterium | reverse complement strand
TGAAGTTTCGGGAATTGTCGTTGAATCAGACAACAGAGATTTTCCGGTCGGGTCTTTGGTGTCTCCTCATCACCATACAAACTGTGGGGCTTGTGAGGAGTGTTATCGAGGTGCCGAAGTCTTTTGCGAACAGTGGAAAAGCACTCGGTTGAATCCAGGCGGTATGTCGGAAATGTTCAGCATTTCGGCGAATCATTTAACAGAGACTTATGTGAATGGCGTTTCTCCAGAGGATGCGGCGTTGATGGAACCGGTGGCTTGTGTTGAAAAGAGCGTCTCTCGGGCAGGCGTTGTGAGCGGTTCAAAAGCATTGGTCATTGGGCTCGGTTCGATGGGATTAATCCATGCGTTGATACTTAGATCGAGGGGAATTCTTGTTCATGGTTTAGAACTTAACGCAAAAAGGCGTCAATGGGCCGAAAGTTTGGAAATTGAATTACGGTCCGACGGTATATACGACTCTGTTTTTGTTTGCCCGGGAACGAAGCAAGCAATTGAAACCGCTTTCGAAAAAGTAAGAACTGATGGAACGGTCCTTATGTTTTCTCCATTGCCGACGCATGAGCATTTGGGAATTGATCTTGGAAAAATTTACTTCAAAGATGTTCGAGTGGTGTCGTCCTATTCTTGTGGAAAAACCGATACAATGAAGGCGATGGAAACCGTTGCTTCAGGAATCATTCGTGCCAATCAAATTGTGAGTGATTTTATTTCAATTGACGAATTGCCGAGAGCATATAAAGCGATGAAAAACGGTGAAATTTTAAAGCCGATGGTGACTTTTTGATGCCAGTAATAAAGAACACCAATTTTAATTGGGAAGGAATTGATGTTAAGGCATACAAAGATACACCGGGCTCCTATATGGGAGTTACGCGTCAAGAATTGGCTATGCCAACAGGTGCCGAGTTCCAGACAAGGTATTTTGAAGTTGCCGAAAACGGCTTTACAAGCCATGAATTCCATTGTCACGAACATGTAGTCGTGATTATTCGTGGGAAGGGAGAAGTGATGTTGGACGGAACTGCAATTGGGGTTGAGCCATTTGATTTGGTGGTAGTGGAATCGAGCCAGCAACACCAATTCCGGAACACAGGAAGTGAGCCATTTGGCTTTCTTTGCATTGTTAATTCTGAGCGTGACCGACCAACTTTGGTTCAAAGTGGCGAGACAAAAGCCGATTAGAGGCGTCTAAATCTTGCCGTGAAACGAGTTTGCCTGTTCTTGATCCTGCTCTCTGCTGCCTTTTCTGGGTTTGCACAGCAACAAGACCCACGTGCCAAAGAAGTTGAAAAAGATGTGGCGCTTGGCAAGGACTACGTTAAAGAAATTGAAAAGCAGTTAAAGTTAAGCGAAGATAAAGACGCTATTGCTAAAGTCCAAAAAATCGGAGCCGAACTTGCCAAGATTCAAAACGACAATGATTTTGGAGCGATTTTTGGAGACAAAAATCATCACATTTTTGAATATGTTTTCAAAGTTGTCGCGGACAAGGATGTTAATGCATTTTCAATTCCGGGCGGCTTTATTTATGTAAATGAGGGACTGTTAACTTTTTCAGAATCCGACGATGAATTGGCAGCAGTAATTGCACATGAAATTACGCACGCAGCAAATCGTCACATGGCAACTTTAATTAAGGAACGGAGTAAAGTTGATGTTTGGACGATTCCTATTGCAATTGCTGCATTACTTGGCGGTAGTCCGGAAGGTGCGATTACGGCATTAAATACGGGTGACCTTGTTAAGACTGCACTGACGAGCGGATGGAGCCAGAACGCAGAGCGAGATGCAGATCAGGGTGGATTTTTCGTTATGTCAAAATCCAGTTTTTCTCCGGTTGCGATGTTGACATTTTTAGAAAGATTAGAATATCGAGACAGGAACAGTCCAAATATAGATTGGGGGATTAATCGCACACACCCTCCGAGCAGCGAAAGAGTCCAAAATTTACGAAAGTTGTTGTTGAGCAATGGATATTTGATTGAACGAAGCAAGGTCACCAAAACTTGGAGAGCAATTGCCACTAATGTTGAAGGTGGCATTTCCGTCAAGTTAGGGGGTCGAGAATTATTCCAACTGAAAGGTGAGCAAGCAGAATTGCGAGCAAATCAAGCGATAGAAAAGATTAATCGGTTTTTTGATTCGTCGCCACAGCTTTTTGCGGTTAGACAGTCGGGCCCTAAAGTGATTGGAAAGTTTGACATTTTGATTGAGTTTTCGCAAGAAGACGGTAACCCTGATTTTCTTGCTGCTGCCGCAGTTGCAAAAATCAAAGATGCTATTTTTAGTTTATCGATTCGGACATCCGGGTAAATCCAGATTTGACGGCATCAAGGATTACTTCGCCGAGTTCAGGCCCGTGAAATGACAAAGTTGCTTCGTAGCCGCCTTTGTCGTACGATTCCTTTGTCAATATGTACCCAAGCCAGTTGTTTGCGAAACTCGCAACTATCGGAAATTTGATATCAAATGTTTTTGCCGCTGATTCAATTTTTCGACCCAGTTCGCTTGCCGGTTCTCCGGGAATGCCGATAATTGCGAGTTCACCAAATTTCACGATAATAATTTCTGCTTCAGTTTCTGCAAAATTTCGAACCAGAGCGAGAGCCAAGGCTTGCGGGATGCCATTTCGTTTAGAAAATTCCGGATGAGCCCGCACAACGGGGAGCTTAACTTTTTCTTTCCAAACAACTAAATTTGCGGAAGGCAATTCTTTTTTTTCAGTATTCGCGGAGTAAAGTGATTCCGCCATTTTTGCAGCGGATTCTGCGAAGTTGCTACCTTGTGGCGGTTTTGGGGCAACGTCGCCGATTGCCCCATTAATAAACAAGGAATTTTGGTATCTCTCCATCCATGCTCCGGGCCAATCAGGATTAGTTTTGTTCCACGTTTCATCAAACAGGGTTGGATGTGCTGGATAATTTAACAAATAGGTTGATTTTGTTGGCGAATGAAATTGAACTTTCCAAAACCTTTTTTGGGGATTTGCATCGTCTCGGCGTGATTTGTTTAAATCAACTTCACCTTGTTCAACGGTAATGCCGACCGGTTCAAGTCCTTGATTCTTTTTCCTTAGAAGTTCAACGATTTTTTTGGTATACCATTCCGATTGTTTGGAAGAAAACGTTGCGATACCCGGAAGTTTAGCTTTCATTTTTGAATTTAGCAATTGTGAATCCGGGGCAGAATGCGTGTGTGTTGCACAAATCAGTAATGTCAGTTTGATGTCACCAAGTTCTTTTCGGACGCTTTCCGTAAAACTCAACGGAACCGTCAGAGTATCCATCGAGACAATTGCTACTTCACTCCCTCCTTGTTGAAGAAAGAGACTTCTGGCAAACAACGGCTCTCCACCTGGTTCCATTTTTTTGTCGCTCCGTTCCGTGTATCCGCCCAATGGCAACAATTCAGGTGGAGTGATGTCAACAACGTTAAAAGAAGCGTAGAGCGGCGGAGCGATTAATGCGAGATAGATTCCTATCATGTTTCTTGAATTCCATCTTACCAACGAATGAAAGGGAACCCGGTTTCACTTGTCGAATCCATTAGTGATGAAAATTGGGATATTTCTTGCGGTCTATGGCGAGTTTTCGCTCGATGAGGCATTGGACATGGCCGTTCAATCCGGCTTAGAAGCCGTTGAAATTGGTACAGGAAACTATCCTGGTTCACCCCACTTGAATTTAGATGAGTTGCTTGAAAGTAATCGTAAACGAGAAGATTTCTTAAAATCTGTTCGTTCTCGTGATTTGGAGATTAGTGCATTAAGTTGTCATGGAAATCCACTTCATCCGAATCGTTCAATTGCAGAAGCGCACCACAAGTGCTTCGAAAAAACCGTCCGGCTTGCACAAATGCTCGAAGTTGAAATCGTTAATGGTTTTAGTGGCTGTCCAGGGGATAGTCCAACTGCATTGAATCCAAATTGGGTTACTTGTGCATGGCCTGATGAGTATCGGGAAATTCTCGAATGGCAGTGGAATCAAGTGGTCCTTCCATATTGGATCCAGCAATCAAAATTGTTAGAAACACATAAGGTGAAGTTTGCAATTGAAATGCACCCTGGCTTTGTTGTTTATAACAATGAAACGTTGCTTCGATTGAGAAATGCGACCAATGATTGGATCGGAGCAAATTTTGACCCCAGTCATTTGTGGTGGCAAGGAATTGATCCACTCTTTGCAGTCAAACAATTAGCAAAATCTAATGCACTGTTTCATGTTCACGCAAAAGACTTGAAAGTTGATCCGCAAAATTGTTCTGATAATGGAATCTTGGACACTAAATCTTATGCTGACATTGCAAATCGTTCATGGGTGTTTCGAACCGTTGGTTTTGGTCACACAATCGGCTGGTGGCGAGATTTCGTTTCATGCTTGAAAATGGTTGGATACGACCATGTATTGTCTATTGAGCATGAAGATGGACTAATGTCAAATCAAGAGGGCATTGAGAAGGCGGTTTTGACACTAAAAGCGAGTGTGATCCGCGACGTAGCCGGTGCGATGTATTGGGCAAAGGAATGAGATACTTTATTCAAATAATCTCAAAGATTCCGGTGTTCCCGGAGTAAAGCCGGCAGATTCGTAAGAATCAATTGCAGATTCAAGATTTCTTCGCATTTCATTTTCAATGTCATTTGAAAGCAAGCGACCATCCGCATCAATGACTTTAGACTGAGTTGCATTTGCGATTGCATTTGCAGATTCAAAAAGTCTTTCTAACACCCCTTTCGGATTTGGAGAAATTGCAAATGAAAAACCGATTGCAAGGCCAGATAAGCCGCCGCCAATCGGCAAATCGTCTCCTTCAATAGGCAATATTGTGAGAAGTGATTCCGGCCATCCTAATTGCTTCCATTCCAAAAACCCGCTGGAGGTTAAGCGGTATCCAATCGCATATGCTGTTTCAACAGCGATTGCGGTATTGATCGGAACTTGGTGAGGTGCATCAATGATTAAATCAATTCCAATGTCAAACGAACTTTTTATTTGTAACAAATTCGATACAGCAAAATCAACTTGATCAGAAGGGGGCATTGGAATTGCACGTCTATTCAACGGATTTGCGATTTGTTCGCACCGTTTCCAAAGTTCTGAGGCGTTTTCTGTTGACAGATTTCCTTTCTCAGAAACTAAATCCCATGCAAAAGCAAGACTGTCATATCCAATTGAATCATCTCCGGTCCACAATGCCATCCAGCGTGACTGCCCGGGTATGGTTACATAAATTTCCGGATTTCCCAATCCTGATTTGACTTTTGTTTCTAATAACGATTTGGCGTGGTTAGCGGGAATCGTTTGTTGACCCACTAACTCAATCACATATTGAACTTTGTGATAGGGTCCGATATCCGGTTTGTAAGTGGGAAGAGTTACGGGTTTTAATGTGCGTGAAGGATCTGGATAAAGTTCTCGGCCAATGGCTTTAAAAAGTTCAGACTCGGTCACCGACTTGCTCCAGGTACAGATATCTACCGCACCCTTCACAGGTTTCTAAAGTCATTCCTGCGATGAGTTCCTCAATTTGATGTTTTGGAATTAGTGAATTACACATGGTACACGAGCCATTTTCAACAATTGCAAGTCCGATTCCACCGCGTTTCACTCTCATTTGCTCATACTTTGCATAAATTTCAAGGTCTACTCCTTGCATCGCGCTTTCTTTCATTGTTTGCAATTTAGAAAGTTTGGATTCAAATTCAGATTTGACTGCGCCGTATTTTTTGGCATACTCATCAAGTTCGAGTTGAAGCTTTTCCAATGGTTCTTTTAATCGGTCCACTTCTTCTTGTGCCGGAGGTAGTAATTCCCATAGTTCCAATAAACGAGAATCTACTTCGCTGGATCGGGTTTTTAGATTCTTAATTTCCCGATCAATCGCATCAGCATCTTTTGCATTGTAAACGCCGCCCGAATAAAGTCGGTTGTTCTCTGATTCAATCTTTTGAGAGATTTTTTTGGACTCTAATTCGAGGTCTTGAACTTCCTGCCTTAATGCTTTAAGTTTGTTGTCTGCAATTTCAAACTCTGCCTTTGCGGCATCGTATCTGGCTTGGGCGCGTTTACCCGGATCAATGGACTCGAATCGCTTGGTTAATTCTAAGATGGCTTGGTCCACTTTGCTGACTTTGCTAATTTTTTGGAGTGCTTCGTTGACCATTGTGGGAATTATGGCGATTTCCAATCAAAAAAGACCAATTTTTGAGGGGGAATCTCTGGCTTTGCGTCGAACTGACAAGGACGGATGTCAATGCAGAGCGTGTTTGCTCACCTCATATTGGATGTTCGCAACGTGAATCGGTCCATTCGATTCTATTGCGACCGTCTTGGAATGAGCGTGTCAAAGACGGATGAATGGAACGGTCACCACTTGGCATACCTTCATTCTGCAGATTTCGAGTTGTTGCTGCTGGAGCAACCCACGAAAGACCAATCACCCGGATTTCAGCGTGGGGGCGGCATCGTCATGAACTTTAGAGTTCAAAACTTGTCAGGCCTTGCTGCTCAACTCAAACAGAATTTGGTTCCTGTCCTTCGAGATTTGGACGAGCCAGAGTATGGTGACAAAACTATTTTGGTGACCGACCCCGATGGCTACGCAGTGTTGTTATCCGAACCGGTGGGAACCTATCATTGAGATTCTGCCGTTCCTTGTAAGTCGATCGCAAAAGCGAGGTGCTCATGTCAACAGAAAATGAAAATGAATCCCAAATTTCGAGGCGGCAGTTTTTGGGCAGTGCAGGGGCAGCCGTTGCTGCGGCAACGGTAGCGGGCGCCTTGGTCACTAAGACTCAAGCAAACCCTGAAACCGAAAGCCAATCCGTTGAAGGAGTTGGCGCAGTTGAAATCACATTATTGGTCAACGGAAAAACTCACAAACTGAAGGTTCAGCCAAGAGTTACGTTGTTGGATGCGCTTAGGGAGCGACTTCAATTAACGGGTGCAAAAAGAATTTGCGATCGAGGAAACTGCGGCGGTTGTACCGTTCTAAAAGATGGAAAACCGATTTATGGTTGCATGATGCTTGCCATCGATTCTCAGGGTAGCCAGATAACAACGGTTGAGGGCTTGGGTACTCCTGAAAAAATGTCATCCGTTCAAGCATCCTTTGTCCAGCATGATGCATTGATGTGTGGATTTTGCACGCCCGGCTTCGTAATGTCCGCAACTGCCGCAATTCAAGAAAACCCTAACGCAACCATGGATCAAGTGAAAAATGGATGCAGAGGAAACATCTGTCGTTGCGGAACATTTAACCGTGTTTTCGAGGCCGCCTATAACGCTGCAAAGAAAATGAGAGAGGCCTAAAATGCAAGAAGAAATCAAATGGGCTGACCCCAAAAAATCAAAATATTTGAACAAACATGTTCCGCGTGTTGATGGACCCGGAAAAGTAACGGGAACAGCAAAATACACTTTTGATATTGTTTTGCCAGGGATGCTTTATGCAAAGATTTTGCGGAGTCCTCATGCAAATGCTAGATTAATAAACATTGATGCATCGGCAGCACAGTCAATGCCGGGAGTTAGGGCAGTCATCACCGATTTGTCCAATCAAGCACGATATGCCGGGCAAGAAATTTCTGCTGTTGCCGCCGATACGGAAGAAATTGCGAGAGATGCAATTAAGGAAATCAAATGTACGTGGGAAACAGCACCCCACTTGGTGAGTACCAAAACGGGCGTTAGGCGCGGCGAAAGACTCGGAGAATCACGAGAAGATAATCGAGGTGCGGACCCTTCAACCATTTGGGGAACAGCAGCAGCCGTAATCGAAGGTGAATATTACTGCCCCGTTCGAGAGCATCTTTCATTAGAAACTCACGGATTAGTAATCAGGTGGGATGGTCCGGAAACGGCGACCGTTTGGATTAGCACTCAAGCAGTCCACGGAGTCGTCGGAGAGTTGGCAGGTGCACTTGGAATTCCTGCAGCAAATGTAACGGTGATTTGCGAATACATGGGCGGCGGTTTTGGAAGTAAATTCAACGCAGGAGTTGAAGGGAGAATTGCCGCTCGGCTCTCTAAAATGACCGGAAGACCGGTGAAGTTAATGTTAGAACGATATGAAGAGCAAGTGGCAAGCGGAAACGGTCCCGATGGACTGCTAAAAGCAAAAGCCGCGATGGCATCCGACGGGAAATTACTCGCTATCCAGGGCGAGATGTTTGGTACTTCCGGAAACAGCAACAATTGGGGTTTGCCGTTTCCATATATTTATCGAGTACCCAATGTTCGAATTAAGCAAACTGCGGTTTCCACCAACACTGGCGGAGCCAGAGCATTGCGCGCACCCGGTCACCCGCAAGCCTCTTTCTTAATGGAATCGGTTGTAGATGAATTGGCTTGCAAATTGGGGCTTGACCCGGTTGCGGTTCGAAAAATAAATCAAAACAGTGATGTCAGGAATCAGCAACTGGATTTAGGTGCACAAAAAATCGGTTGGTCGAAAAGAAACTTAAAACCCGGAAACCAAAGTGGAAGATTTCAGCGAGGAATGGGCGTAGCATGTTGCACTTGGGGCGGAGGAGGAGGACGAGGAAGTCAATGCGATGTAAAAATCGGAAATGATGGCAAGGTCTGGGTTGGAATAGGCACACAAGATTTAGGGACCGGTGTCCGAACATTCGTTGCAACCATAGTTGCTGAAGAACTCGGAATTGATTTAAGCAAAGTTAAAGCCGATATTGGAAACTCAAAATTAGGTTTTTCTCAAGGATCCGGAGGTTCCGTAACAACTGGATCGGTGGCACCCGCTGTTAAAATGGCAGCAGTTGCAGCACGACAAAGAGTTGAAGAAATTGCAGTAGGATTTATTGGCGCAGGACCTTTTGAATTTCGCGATGGAAAAATCAATTCTGCTTCCGGAAAATCTGCCACGTTCGAAGAAATATGCGCAAAACTTCCGCCGGGCGGGATTCAGGAAAGAGGCGCATGGAATGCAAGTTTGCAAACCGGCGGAGTTGCCGGAGCGCAATTTGTTGAAGTTGAAGTAGATACTTGGACGGGACACATTCAACCCATAAAGGTGGTTGCCGTCCAAGATTGTGGGTACGCACTTAACCGACTTACAGCCGAAAGTCAACTTATTGGTGGAGTCATCCAGGGAATCAGCATGGCATTGCTCGAAGACAGAAAAATGGATGAACCAACGGGAAGAATGCTAAATCCAAATATGGAAACCTATAAAGTACTGGGTGCATTAGAAGTTCCTGAAATTGAAGCGGTGCTTTTTGATACGCACGATAAAGTTACGGGAATTGGTGAGCCTGCCGTAATTGCCGCAGCAGCCGCAACAGCGAATGCCGTTTTCAATGCAACGGGCATTCGATTAAGAACCTTACCAATGACGCCGAAAAATTGGTTTGATGCAGTGGAGAAATCAAAATGAACAATTTTAAATGGGTTCAACCAAAAAACGTTGCTGAGGCAAGTGCAGCAATCAAAGCGGGTGGCGCACCAATGGGTGGCGGGATTGAATTGCTTTGTCTTCTGAAAGAAAGACTCATCGAGCCCGATACCGTGGTAAATCTAAAATCAATTTCGGGACTGAGGAATATTGAAACCGGTGCAGTTCTAAAAATCGGTGCATTGACAACCATTGATTCGCTTGCAGACGATTCAAATGTACGCAAAAGTTTTGCGGCCATTGGACAAGCGGCCGAAGTCGTGGCATCTCCTCAGATTCGAAATGTTGGAACGGTTGGTGGCAATTTATGTCAAAGGCCACGATGTTGGTATTTTCGTGATCCGGAGTTAAAGTGTTTGAAAAAAGGCGGACAAGCCTGTTTTGCAGTCGCCGGAAACAACGAATATCATGCGATTTTGGGAGGAGGTCCTTGCCATATTGTTCACCCAAGCGATTTGGCTCCGGCATTGATGGCATTTGATTCTGTCATTGTCACCAATGAAAGAAAAATACCAATAGACCAATTCTTTGTGTTGCCGTCAACGGATGTGACCACCGAAACAGTTTTGAAGAAAGGCGAAGTTGTATTAGGTGTTGAAACTTCACCCGGATGGGCAAACATGAAATCTGCTTATTACAAAGCAAAGGAACGGCCGTCTTTCGATTGGGCTCTTGCAAGTTGTGCAGTTTCGCTGAAAGTCAGTGCAGGAAAAGTTTCCGACGCTCGCGTTGTTTTGGGTGGAGTTGCCCCGATTCCTTGGCGAAGCAAAGAAGCGGAGGCTGCCTTAAAAGGTAAATCAATCACGGAAACGGTAGCAATGGATGCCGGAGTAGCTGCGATGAAAACGGCAGTACCCATGTCTGGCAATGCTTACAAAATCAAGTTAGCAGCAAATGTCGTAAAAATTGCTGTAATACAAGCAGCAAAATGAAAGAGTCCAACGAGTACTGTGCATTTTTGCGTTGCAAAGACGATTTTTATCAACAAGAGCCGATGCCAAACCAGGAGCAATTCAAACTAAGAATGCCAAAAGTGTTTTGGTGCGGAAAAACGCTTGGTGAATTTGGTCCGGACAATGAATGTGCTTCAGAGACTGACTGTAATTCAAAAAGAAGTTGTTTTAGCAGTATTGTCGCCGGAAACGCTTTGCCATTGGAATCCGATTAAGGGAACCCGAATGTCTGGCAGCACGTTGAGAATAATTCAATGAGAATCAAGCGAAACATCAAGCGCGTTCTGCCCGGAATTGATCGAGCACACGAAGAAGCAAAATATCAAGAAGGGCCGCCGCCGGTTCCTTTGGGCCTTGATGAAAGTGTAATCATTAGTCCCGACACGTTAAAAGAAAACCGGATGCCACCAGGGCAAGCAAGAACGAGAAAATGGCCCGTATTGGATGCATATGGCCCACCCGAGATTGACTTAGATTTATGGAGTTTAACCATTGGAGGATTAACAAAAGAAACCATTCGGTTTGACCTGGAACAATTCAAAAAATTACCAAGAGTCAAAGTGTTTGCGGACATGCACTGCGTTACGCGTTGGTCTCGCTTAGGAAATTTGTGGGAAGGAGTTCCGACAAAATATTTGAAAGAAATTGTTGATGTTTCGAAAGAAGCGACTCATGTTATGTGTCATGGATACGACGGAGGATGGACGACGAATATACCAATCCAAGAGTTTTTTGATGAGGATTGTTTGCTTGCGGATTCACACGATAACTTGTCGTTAACGATTGAGCATGGCGGGCCGGTGCGTTTGATAGTTCCAAAACTGTACGCCTGGAAAAGTGCAAAATGGATACGAATTATTGAGTTTATTAAAGGCGACCGTCCCGGTTTTTGGGAACAAGGTGGTTATCATATGCATGGTAATCCATGGAACGAAGAGCGATTTAACGGAAGGTGGTAATCAACTGGCTTGCCAATAGTTGATTTCAGCAGAAGTAATTTCTAAGCGAATACATTCAAAATCACCTTCTGGAAGTTCCCATACAACTCGGACTTCCGTTGGGATTTCTTGGCCATTTAACAATTTGTATTCTGCTAAATCAACGCGCCATGGGGTCAATACTGCATCGTTGCCAACCGTCCTATAACGCATTGAACTTACGGTTCGAATTTTCCCATTTTCATCGTTAATAAATTCAGCAAAGCATTCAGTATTGCCAATCCTTAAGCAAGCCCGCGAAGAAATTTCTGACAGTTCTTCCCATACAATTCTATTACTGCAAAAACTCATTGGAAACCAAACGGTTTCGCCAAGCCATCTAACAAAGGATCCTTGATCAATCTGTTTACTCGTTGTGTCACCCAATGTCAATAAGGACCATGCTTTTACAAGCATTCTTCCTTTGCCGAATAATAACTGATCACAAACGTCAATCCAAATCCATTTTGCTACTTTCATTGTTCCGTGCCAAACAAATCCGGGATTTACTAAACTGAAAAATTCTTGGCCGTAAACGCAATACCATTTGGACTTTGCGGACTGGCGCATTTCACCCCTGTGTTTAATGCAAAAGGACGAAATGTCGCGAGTTTCATGAACACAGTTGGCAAGATGGTTTTGAATGGATTTCGGTAATTCATGTCTTCGACATTCAAAATAGCTTGCAGTTAAAGTTTCGTTGTTGGAGTACAGGTCTCTGACCTTTTCTATGATTGACTTAGAAAACTTGCTTCTTTGCTTGATAGCAAAAAGCACAAAAATCGTGATTAAGAAGAATAGGCCGCATATGATGAAGATCGCCAACACATTTCATTATTGCGGTAAAACCGTCAAATGTTCATCCGTCTCGGCGAGAACGAATTGTTTCTTGACAAGAGCGGAGCGTGCGTCCTGCCTTCAATAGGGCTTTTAGTAATCAATGGCATTGCTTGGGGAGAGCAAAACCGAGAACTTTTTCCTGAATTTGGACAAATCACACAATCGCAAGAAAACATCGCTCGTTTAGCGTCTGAATTTCGGACATCGCAAGTCCTTTTTTTGGGGAAGTCAGTTCCCTTTGAACCGGAAACTCTCGAAGCCTTTGCAAAGAGTCTTGGCATGGCCTCTTTATGGGTTGGAGCAGACCCACACCTTGTGCCGGAAGATTCCAATGTTTGTGATGAAATCACTTTTGATCAAGTCGCCTTCGGAACCCGAAAGTTCATGACTCCGGCAATCGTAGGAGGCTTTTCACCGGGGGATTCAGGAGGCAGTTGCTTCTTGCTCTATGAAAACAACTTGATCTTGCCAAGCCAATCCGATTTAGTTAAAAGCGTCCCAGATTTCATTGCTCCGAAATGCGATGCCTATTGGTTAGGCAGAAACAGCGTCATCCGAGGACAATTTGAGTCCATAAACCACTCACTCCGGTAAAATCTCAAGCAAGCCGCTAACCCTTTGGGTAGGTTTAGCCGTCCAAATGGATGAACCGGGTGAAGTTATGATTGAATGCACAGATTGCAAAACGCCAAACACATCTGACAGTAAATTCTGTAAGTTGTGTGGGCACGTCCTTGCGATACCCGAACCTACCGTTGCAGCAAAACCGGAGGAAATTGACTCTCTCCTGAACGAAGGTTTTAGGCTATTGCATGAGCATAAATCCGATGAAGCCGGCTACTTGGCAGATGCTGTTTTGCGTTCAGACCCAGAAAACACAACCGCACTTGCACTTAAGGCCATGGTCTGCGAACAAAAAGGAGACTTAATTGAGGCGGTTGTGCTGTATGAACAAATCGTCATCCATAACCCGGATTCAACTCTCGACCGAATAAAACTGAACCAGTTAAGAAAGCAACTCGATGCGGAGCCGGGGCCCGATGAACTGGAACAAAAAAGCAAAAATTGGGTTGCAATTTGTAGTGGGATAGCCGCAGCAGTGGTAGTGATTGCAATCGGCATCATGCTTGGCCTCCAAAATCGACCTTCACAGCCGGAGGAAAAACTGGTTGCCGCTAACGCGACCGGATTTGAGTTTCAATCCCCGCCGTCTGCGGGTTCTAATCCGAATCCACCCAATGCCAATGCTGCACAAAATCCAGTTGTGAATAACCCGGGCGGCGGTTTGCCAAGCCCGGGAAATCCTGTTAGGCCGAATCCCGGAGTCTTTAATCCGGGTCCATTAGTGATTACCCCCGAAAACAATGGCAGTTTGCCTAACCCCGCTATGAACAACCAAAACAACGGCGGTTCGAATTCAGCTAACAACTCGGGCAACAATTCCAATCCACCGATAAATGAAGACCCGCCTGATAAACCAAAACCGCCAAAACCTGCAATCTATGAGATTTCTCCGCACAGCGGAAACGATGAGGGTGCCGTTAGCGAAAACACGTATCGAATTGCCGTAAACAAGATGAAAGCGGGCGACTATCGAGGCGCTTTACGAGATTTTCAAGCGTCGCTGAA
This sequence comes from uncultured Fimbriimonadales bacterium, assembly GCA_964546835.1. GTDB lineage: Bacteria > Armatimonadota > Fimbriimonadia > Fimbriimonadales > ATM1 > JAHCHL01. The sequence goes on along the minus strand of CAZJKW010000014.1, from coordinate 1,526 downwards.
CGGGTCAAGAAATCCGGCGTTAACGCATCAGTTTATGGCGCGATGCTGTAAAGCACTCGGGGATATTTCCGGTGCAAGACAACATTTCCAAATTGCAGCAGATTTGTATACAAAGGCGGGTGCAATTAGCGATGCCAAGGCATGTCAGCGGGAACTTGAGCTTTTAGGCGGTTAAATGCGCAAAGTTCTTTTTGTACTTTTTGTTTTAACATTATCGGTGTTTGCAGTTAGCAAACCACTGGTGCTTGTCGTACAAGAGCAAGTCCAAGAGTTTACGGATCGAGATCCAAATTTAGATATCATGCGGGGACTTTCCAAAGCATTGGATGAAAACGGCAAAGTGCAAACCGTTATCTGGTCAGATGCAGACCCAATTGTTGCTGCTGCCTTTGCGACAGGAAAAGCAGGAAAATACACCAACACCCCCAAGTTAAGTGATGTTCAAAAACTAAATCGGGTCTTAAAAGCCGATTATGTCGCGTACTTAAAAGCCAGTTATGTCGGCGGATTGCTAAAAGGAAACATGGACTTTTATGAATCCCTCGATAAGAAAGCAATTCTGACGGATGAAACGACCACTTCAATTTTAAAGGATGGTCAGTTAGATTTAGAAAGTAGTTCGATGTCGTTGGTAAATACTTGGTTGACAAAATTGGTTACCGGCCCATTAAAAGCATTACCCGGTGGTTCAAACGTTCAGAATCCTGCAATTGGCGACCCAACGGTATCGCCGACAAACATTCTTCCAATAGATAATGCACCCTTTGAATCCGGTAAAGCACTTTTGCAAAAGGGAGACATTTTGGCGGCAATCGCCAGTTTAAGAGATGCAGTAGACGTAGATCCGCTAAACCCTGAAGCAAGACTTAGTTTGATTGAAGCACTCAGAAAAGCAGACAAGCCGTTTTTAGCAGCTGATGAAGCACAAAGAGCGGCTGATGCAATTCCAACGGATTCGCGTTTGATACTGGCTGCTGCCGAATGTTGGCTCGTCGGCGGAAAGCCGGAAAGAGCAATGGACTTAGTGAAGAAAGCACTCGATGCCAACCCCAAAAATGCGACAGCAAAAATGCTTTTAGGCGATTTGGAAATTGGAAATTTGCAATTCCAGAAAGCCGTCATCGTCTATACCGAAGCATTTGAACTGGAAAAAAATCCGGAAATTCTTTATAGGCGCGCGCAAGCGTATGCGCTGTTGGAGCAATTTCAAAAGAGCGTTGTGGATTTAGAAGAAGCCAAAAAATTAGGTCTGTCTCAAAATCCCGAAACGGTCGAACAACGGTATCGTCAAAATGTCCGTGCATTGGATCCGGTGTTTGTCAGTCTTGCAACATCGGTAAGAAATCTGTTGGCAGAATCCAAATCTTTTCCCAATACGAAAGGCTTAGATATTCGTGCCGCCGAGTTAGGTAGTCGTTGTGCGGCATTCTCAGATTATTTAGACAAAATTGTTGCCCCGCAAACTTACTTAAAATCTCACGCACAAAGGTGTTTGGCAGTCAATTTGCTTCTTCAATCCTCGCTGG
>CAZJKW010000013.1:28647-29804 GCA_964546835.1 uncultured Fimbriimonadales bacterium | reverse complement strand
CTACAATTGAAAGAATCGTTGACTCCGGTCTAATTGCTTTTAAGATCACATTCTTGCAATATTGAAATCGCAGGTCAAAGTCATTCGAAGGCCCAACTCCAAGATCCTGTCTCACATTTCTCAACGATACAAAAAGAGGTAGTTGCGACGAATTATTCATCCATTCTTTCCAAACATCGATACCTTTCTGATGGGCCTCGTTATTGGGCAATCCCCGTTGCAATAATTCCGAAAGTAGCGAAACACTCGGTCCAAAATGGGACTTATGAGTAGCAATCTTGATTTGAAAAAATTCACCTACAAGTTGTGCCTCAATTTTGCCGCCGACATACCATGTGAGTTTTTGAAATTCGGTTTGACTAAAACTCTCGGTTTCTTGAGTCAGTGCAAAAGCGGCTACTTCTAATGCACTCTTTTCCAATGGACTCAATTGACTGACTCTTGTCGTCGACAGAATCGCTAAATAATCAGCATTTGGACTCTGATCAAAAGTCAATGTTAAACCGTTGGACATTCTAATTATCTCCGAACTTGCCAATAGAACGGATATAAAAATCATTTGAATTCCGCCGCCCATTTCGCCGCCAATTTACGCAAGTCGTCAAGTTTAACTTGTTTTATTGAACTGTCAAAATTTTCGACAGACGGAATGCCGAAAATCAAACAAACACCGGTAAGAAGCCCCAAGTTGGTTGGCGATTGATTTCTTAATCTATTTCTTCGCAAAAGCGTTTGTTTCGCCAAGTCAAGTTCGCTCTGTGAACATTCTTTCGATATTCGGCTTAGCTGTACCGGTAATTCTCTCAAGTAACCGGTAAAACAAAATAAACTTCCACTCTCACTTGGGCCAAATACGACCCTTATGTTTTTGCGTCCCAAATTTTGCAAAATCAACTGGCCTAATAATTCAACAGTCGAATATTCGGTCATATTTCTTAACCAGGCAGCAAAAAACCCAACTCCATTTTCACTACGAGCAATGGAAACCGGGTTGATCAACGATGTCGATAACAGTTTTCCTTGCGGTAAATCGCTAAATTGCAATTTCAACTCTTTTAAAACACTCTCCGCGTTGATTTTCCCAGTGACAACAACAACCATATTCGCAGCGCAAATTGACTTTTCAAAAGCTTCCTTCAATTGCAATGCTGTCAATT
>CAZJKW010000013.1:8592-28622 GCA_964546835.1 uncultured Fimbriimonadales bacterium | reverse complement strand
CATGTGAGTCACCAGCGGAATTGAGTCCCCAAGCAGAATCTCCAAATGCAATCTTTTTCAGTTTGCGATACGTGGCAGAGGGTTCTTCTATTTCTTGTAAGCCGATTTCTTCCGATAGGATTCGAACTTCTTTCTTGATTATCTCTGACTCAAAAAGTGGCAAAGTGATAAGCCGCTTTGAAGCATAAAGTAATTGGCTCGCATCAGTCGAACGGAGTTCCAAATGCATAAATTCAGAATAAGTCGTTCCGTTCGTGATGGTTTCCGCATCTCGGCTACCGATTTCAGATCGAAAGAGCATATGCTCCAAAAGGTGATAGAGTCCTGAAGTCGCCGGTGTTTCATAAGCACTCCCACAACGAATAATGAAGTTCACGCTCGCATAATTTGCAAATTCTAATGGCTGAATTGAATACCTTAATCCATTATTTAAGACGCCGGAAATCGGTGTGAAAATCGAAAATGCCAACATCGTGGCAACAATCATTACCGGACGACCAAAACAGATCGATCGGATCGAGTCACCAAATATTGTGAAACGCTGCCAATCAATAAAGTCTCGATCCCGCTTTTGCCTTTCGCTCCTGTAACAATTAGGTCGGCATTGACTTTCTTGGCAAATTCAACAATCGTAATTCCTGCATCACCATGAAGCGTGTGCCCTTCAGCGTTGATTCCTCGTGCTTTGAGTCTTTCAACGGCTTCGCTTGTTGCTTTTTCGGCTTCCTGTTTTTCACCTTCGATGGCCGCCTCAACTTGGTCTGCAATAAATCCGCCCAGAAAAGGATGGGACGCAGCCGTCAATGGAACAACCGTAGAATAGACGCTAATACAATGCACGATTTCAGCATTGCACAGGGTGCCGATGGCAGCTTCGGCCTGCTTTGCATGCTCCGAACCGTCGGTAGCCAAGACAACAACCATCTTTCTATTTTGACTAACTTTTCGTCACCGGAACAAAGTACGGCTCTTTTTCAATCTTCTTCACTTCAGAAAAGTAAACATCCAAGAACTTCTCCATCGCTTTTTGATCCTCTTCAAGCGACTTGCCGGCAGGGCTCACAAGAACGCGATAAAAAATTCCGTCGATGTCTTTCCGCATCATCAATTTTGCAACAAGCATATCAAAGGGCATATAGTGTGGTGTAGACCTCCAACCATAAGGCCCATGATAAAAGAACATGGCACTCCCTTTGGCATTGGAGCTTTGCAATCCCATTACCGTTCCCAAAACGCTACCGCCAAAAACAGAAACGTTAAATCTCTTAACAGTTGGGTCAATCAGTTGCCAACCTTGAGCACTAAAGCAAACCCGTGGGTCATGAAATGCCTTTCGGTTATTGCTGGCAATAACGGTTATTTCAAATCTTCTTCCGGATTTGTTGATAAAATCGCGTCCGATGATTCCAAAGGGTTGTAAAGTTTCGTAAGTTGATTCGTCCATTTTCACAACCGAATTAAAGGAATATCCTGGAATATCTGCGGCAGGTAACTGCGTTGCCATCCAATCTTCGGTCCGATTGACGTATTCAATCGGGGTGATGAAGTATGCAAATGCACCAACCAAAACAAAAAACACAAGAATGATTTTAAGCCGCAACTGCATCAGATTTCTTTCCTTCTACAAACTTTGTGATGTAATTGAGAACAATAAAACAGATAACCAAAGTGATGTAACCACTCCAATCATGAAACACCATTCCGGGGTCATCACCATATTTGTACATCCAACTAATCATCGAACTACCGGAGTTTTCTCCGACTACACCAATCAACATGATTCGCAATCCATTGATAAACAATGCAAGAATCGGGTTGACAAAGAATATTAAGAAACTTCCCCTGGAATCTGCCCAGGACGTTTTAGTTAAATAAGCCAGTAAAGAATAGGTGCCGGTCATAGTTGCCAACCACATTAAGAACAGTATCGTTTCATTGTTCACTTTGTTTCGCAATACAAACGCAGCAGCGATTCCAACAAATGCCGAAAACAAAGCAAGTATTGTGCTTTTGAATCGCCCGAGATTACAAAACATCACAAAGAAAACCGTAAATGCGGTCAAAGATAAAATCAGTTTGAATCCACTGCACGGGCCACCAACGTTTAATGAGTAATTATCCATTTGCACTAATGTCGGATAAGCAGGTGCAATAAAAGTGTTGTAACCTACGATGTTAAGCATTTTGTTTGCAATATTTGTAGAAATCAACTGAAGCGGATTCGTGGTTGCATCAATCAAGTATCCCAAAACTGGAACCATAAACACCAAAAACATCAAAGGCCCAAAAAGATGCCTTGCAATCTGTTTTCCAAACGCAAAAAACGAACCGCCAATCAAACAAGCAATAAATCCTGCCGATTGCATCGAAGCGTTGTCTAAACGTCGACCAACAATCAAGGCGGCTAAACCCATAAACACGACAACGGCTCCAAACCAAGAACTTCCCAGCGGTTCCTTAGAAATCTGGTCTCGTCTCATGTAAATGATTGCCAATGCCATAAACGGCACCAAAATTCCGTGCGAATAATATCCCTCTTCATGGAACCAGGTTTCCGGCAATGTCCGAAGAAAAGTCCAACCCAAAAGCAGGGTTGCGATAATCCCAACTAATAGCCAAGGAACCATCGGTGAAGGCAATGTAATTCCCAAAGGCAAGGCTGTATATCCTTCCGGGGTAGCCGGTTTGTTTAGAACTGGCTGGGTTTTCTCCTTCTTGCCGAAAAACGAATCCAAAAGGTTTTTGCGAGGGGCTTTATCAACGGATTTCTGTTCCAAATCCGCCCCAGGTTCCTGCCCTCTTTCTTTGTCCTCCGCACTCATTTAGTTCTTATAACGGCAAATCCCATGCCATCTATCCCTAATATGCACCTTCTGCTCTCAAAATTGCAGTAGGAGTTTTCAGAAAGATCTTCAAATCAAGCCAAAACGACATGTTTTCAACATAAAAGATGTCCAATGCCATCCATTCGTCAAACGTTGTATCGCTTCGGCCGCAAATTTGCCAAAGGCAAGTTAGTCCCTGAGGAACGCTCAATCTGCGAAAAGCAAAGTCATCATAATTTTCAACTTCTCGCGGCAACGGAGGCCTTGGTCCTACCAAGCTCATTTCGCCTTTAAGTACATTGAAAAACTGCGGCAATTCATCCAACGAGTACTTTCTCAAGAATTTTCCGATAGGGGTTACTCTCGGGTCATTTTTCATCTTAAAGATAACTTGTCCCTTTTCGTTTCCATCCTTAAGCAGGTCGCCCAACCGTGCTTCCGAATCAGTGAACATGGACCTAAATTTTAGGAAGTCGAATTCATAGCCGTGTCTTCCGATTCGCTTTTGGCGATAAATCACAGGCCCGGGACTCGTGAACTTTACGGCAAGGGCAATGCCAATCAGAATAGGAGCCAACAGGACCAAGATGATTGAAGTTCCAGCAATGTCTAAGACCCGCTTAAAAAAGGAGTATGGGACATCCACTCTGGGAATCCGGTCGGCGTACTTTGATACTTTAGAATTCGTAGTCATGGCTTCTCGGTTACACCGAGAAAACCGGAACTACTCGTCTTCCGACGTATCCTGAGTTCCGTATTGCTCGGCTTTCTTTTGAACAGGTTGGCTTCCGGCAGGCAATGCTGCTCGGCCTCCCTGAGAATGATATCGGCTGATTGTGTCCTGATAATTCTTTTTGAAGTGCTGGAAAGCAGCACAATCTTCAGGGCGCATCTTATTCAACACCATTCCGACAACATTTACTCCCAATCGTTCCAATCCTTTGTGGAAGTCATATTCAGCGTCAGATGCAGGTTTGCCCGCTTCGTGAATCAAAACAACGTTTTGCACGTTTTCTGCCAAAACCAATGGGTCGCCAAAAGTACTGCCTGCAGGCGAATCGAAAACAATGAAATCAGCTCCCTTGCTGATTTTTTCAACTAGTTGTTCCATCGCTTCACCTCTGAAAATCCGAACCGGGTTGATTGGGGGCTGACCTGCGGCAATGAACAAAAGACCTTCCACTCCGGTTGGCTGGACAACATCTTCCAAACTGGCTTCCCCGCTTAAGATTTCACAAAGGCCGGCTCGGTTCTGAAGACCGAAATGGTCATGCAACGAAGGGGAACGCAAATCAGCATCCACAAGCAAAACTCGGGCTCCGTCCCTCGCCAGGCTAATGGCCAAATTTGCGGCAACCGTACTTCGCCCTGACCGGGGCTCTGCAGAGGCAACCAAAATGCCGGGGCCAACCAGTTTCGACTTAATCGCCATGATCTGCGTCGAAAGAATCTGGTAACTGGCGGCAAGAGGAGTCGGCTGCTCAATATCCGGATTAAGTCGTTGCTGTGTGCTTTTCGGCAACGCTGCCAAAACCGGGAAGCCCAAACTATTCTCAACATCAATGCTGGTGTAGGTAGCTTGGTCGAGTTGTCCTAGGGTCGCAATCAACGAAAAAGCAATGATAAGTGAAATCAACATTGCAACGATCGTTTTTAGAGCGGTTCTTGGGTCAACGGGTTGTGCTTGCGCGTCATCCAAAAACGTTACTGTTCGAGTTTCGTTTTGTTTTGACCGAATCGTTGCTTCTCTAAGTTTAAGAGTCAGGTTTTGAACGCTTGTGGCTTCGGCTACAAGTTCTGCCTGCAACTTAGAAAGTTCTTTCTGAATCACGGGCAACTTTGCCATCGTAGATTCAATATCAGCAATTTGTTGACGGGCGGCACTTTGCGCAGCAAGAGCACCTTTCATTTGACCTTCAAGGCGATACTGATCTTGGCGACGGCCCTCTTCCACTGTGGATAGTGATGGTTTACCCACAACTCGAACAACATCTTCGCCGGCTTCTTTCATTTTGCGCAGGCGTTCCTGATCTTCATTTATTCTTTGCCTAAGCTCGAGAACAATCGGATGCTTATCCCCATAGGTCTGCAATGCACCCTGCAATTGGGCACGAGTTTGGTTAAGTCTTGCCTCTGTCTCGGAATAAACAGGGTTGGTATTGGTTGTAATGACTTGACCCGGTTGGATCATGCCCGAAGATCCTGTCGCTCGAGTAACTGCTAACTGCTGGCTTGTGGATGCATACTCCTGTTGTGCGATAAGCAACCGTTGCTTCGCTTCATTTAGTCTTGCAACGAGACCATTTGTGGAGGTGTCGTAAGCTGCCGCTTGAGGGTACTTATCCATGAACTCCTTTTGCTCTTGGAGCTTGGTTTCATATTTGGCTTTTTGGTTTTTGAGACTTTCCTCGATAAATGATGCGGCATTAGCTGCAGCTTGCTGGTTCAATGAAATGAACCGCGCAATAAACTTGTCTTTCACAATCTGGATGATTGCTTTCGCTTTTTCAATGTCGGGAGCTACATAACTGACTTTCAAGAACTCGGAACCGCGCAAAGGTACGACGCTGATTTGGGTGATAAACTCCCGTTCATCGGTATCTTGGGGTCGCAAAAGCCCTCTGGCAACTAACTCGTCGTATGATTGCTTCAAAACCGTATAAGAACCAACGGTGTTAGCAAGGTTGACAACGCGGACTTCTTGCTCGTTAACGGAAGACATTCCTTGGTCCGGAAAAATGGTAGCAAGGTTTTGGTCTCGCTCCCTTTGGTCAGCCATGGTCATAAACCCTTCGTACATTGCAGGTGAAAGCAATGTCCAAAGGAACGTGCCGATGGTTGCCGGCACTACAAGCAATGCCAACAGCCACCATCTTTGTTTGAGCGATCTCAGGAATTTTCCGCGTCCCACTTATTCCTCCGAAGAAATCCGTTGCTTAGAACGGTCTGAAATTGAAGTTCCTTTGCAGCAGACTCTGCACTGTGAATACGATATTTGCAATTGCGCTGGCACGATTCAAATCGACGTTGTTGCTTGAAGGTACATATACAATGTCCCCGGCAAGCAGCTCAGGGTTCTGAGTGAAATCATTTTTCTTTACAAATTTGGTGAAGTCCACTTCCATCCGCCGATACTCATTTGCACGACCGGCGACCATTCGTTGAACCTGAACCTTGGACAAACTGCCTCGGTATTGAACCTCGCCTCCGGCTTGGGCAATTGCATCCGCAAGCGTCATGCTGGGCCGCCACTCAATTCTCTGTGGTTGATTGACGAATCCAATCACGTTAACGAACCGCACTTTGACCTCCGGAATGTTCAAAACATCCCCATCCTGCAATTCGTAGTTTTGAGAGAGGTCACCCTTTTCGAGCATTGCTTGAAGGTCAATCGGAATCTGCTCAATACTTCCGCGTCGAACCAAAGTCGCACGTTTAAGGTCAGAGACGTTAGGCAATGGCCCACCTGCCTGAGCAATTAGTGACAGCAATCGGTCCCCCGGCTTAAAATCAAACTGCCCGGGTCGCTGTGCAATTCCAACTACACTTGCTTTCAAATCTTTGAACCGTACGATGTTAACCGACACTTTCGGATCGCGATAAAACTGTTGCCGGATAAGTTCGGATTTAATGAACATTTCAAGATCAGATACGGTTTTACCGGCTGCTTGAATAAATCCAAGTAAAGGGACAGAAATCTTTCCGTCAAACCCGACGGGAGCGTCTACATCCATTTCCCTTTCGCCAAAAACCCGAATGGAAATAACGTCTTCAGGTTTTAGACGATACGAAGCAAGGGATCCCTGGGCCCATGCCCCACTCAACATCCCTGTTATCAACATGAGCAATAGCAGTATTCGGCTCATCGCCACTCTCCCGCGCATTTCGCTGGTTTTGTACCTATGACAAGACGTTTGGCTTGCGAATCCGTCGCCAGCATTTCTATCTTGTTCAACCAAGATTGTATTGTAGCAAATTTAGTCGTTTTCTGCATTGTTTCGTCGTGCACCCTCAATAACAACACAGATTTCACCCTTAAGTTCCTTCTGATGCCGTTGAATCTCTTCCAGATTGAGACGGATGACTTCCTGAAATTTTTTGGTCATCTCACGGCAAATGGCAACTCTTCGGTTTCCCAAGCACGATTTTGCGATTTCAAGCATTTTCCAAACCCTTTGCGGTGCTTCAAACAAAACAAGCGGGCAAGTGGACTGTGCATAAGGTTCAAACTCTTTCACCATTGGCCCCGGTTTTCTTGGCAAGTATCCAAGAAACACATACCTTTGAGCAAAAAACCCGCTTAGTACAATCGCATTTGCCGGAGCCGACGGCCCCGGTACCGAGTCAATCGAGATTCCACTTTTCAATGCCACGTCTGCAAGCATTGCACCCGGATCGCTTATGCAAGGAGTTCCCGCATCTGTTGTAATCACACCCGTTTTCCCGGAAAGGCATTCAGCGATTACCCTTTGAATGGCAAATTCGGAAGCATGTTCATCAATGTGAATTACGGGCTTTTTCAGTCCTAAATGAGCCAAAAGCCGCGACGCTTTGCGAGTGTCTTCTGCAACAACAAAGTCTGCGGCTTCGAATGACTCTTTGGCTCTTAGTGAAAGGTCGCCTAAATTGCCAATCGGTGTGGCAACAAAAATTAGTTGCCCGGTTTCTTCGGCTGATCCTGCTTCGCTTTTTCTGCCGCTTCGGCTTTCTTTGCTTCCTCTTCCTGCTTTTTCATTTCTGCTTCTTGTTTCTTTTGTTCTGCCTCTGCTTCTCGCCATCTTTTAATTTCTTCCTGAATTTGTTGTATCAAAGGCGAATCTTTAGAAGCAAGATTTGCCGCTTTGGGTAACAAGTTTTCGATTTTGCCAATCGTCGTTTTGTTGGCTGCAGTTGGTTCCTGTGAAGCCATCGCAATTTCAAGCAAGCGGTCTAATGCCTCGTCACCTTTCTTAGCGTCCAACAAGGTGTTGACCAACTCAAAACGGAAATTGGTTGATTCAACGTATTGAGCCGCATCAGAATAAACCTGCAGTCGTTGCTCCGCCAATTTTTCTTTCTCTGTGCCCGGTTTCATTTCCGTTTCCAATTGTGTAAATGCAGCATATCGAACTAACACTCGCATTTGGTCATCAGCTTCCGGTGCATTTTCACATTCTGTAACCAGGTCTTTCCATGCTTGAATTCTTTTTTCTTGATTCGCTGCTCCCGAAAGTGAAACCGATAATTCTCCTGTTTTCAATTCCTCATACTGTTTCAACAATTTCCAACCCAAATCAATGTACTCAAATTTTGCGCTTTTGGTCGCCTCTTTTAATAACTTTGAAGAGTTACTAAAAGATAGTTGATTCCGCATTTGCTCAATTCTTCCTGGCATCTGTTTTGCAAAATCATTAGGCACGTTTGGCTCAATTTTTGTGACTCTAACAATGGTAAATCCATAATCGGTTTCAATCGGTTCACTCACTTGCCCTGCCTTAACTGAGGCTATGGACTCCAAGCCCATTGAATTCAAATCAAGCATTTGCAACGTCTCTGCAGTTGTCGGCACAGGTTTGGTGTCTGTGAACTGTAATTGTGCTGCTTTAAAATCCATTCCATTCTTGATTTTCTTGTAAACGTCTTCGGCCTTTGCCCGTGCATCTTTGTTTTGAGAAGATTGGAAATCAATTCTATCAAATGTGAATTTTTGATAACTTGCTTTAATAGCCGCTTCGCTAACATCAATTTCACTTTTTAGTTTTTCAATCAACTTTCCGCGAGCCACGTCCCCAAGCGCTGCATACGCCAATGCAGGTTGTGAAATAATTTCCTCTGTTTGCTTTTGATAAAGTTCTCGAATTTGATCTTTTGTCATTCCTTGCGAATAAGTCAAAAACATTGATTCAGGTGTTTCTTTTTCTACGTCGCTTATGCTTTGCTGAATCTTTTTGTATTCCGGTGAATTCTCTTTCTTTGCGGCCTTTAAGTCGGCTAGTTGCTTTTTCAATGTGTCTAATTGAACCGTCTTTAATCCGCTCATCATCTGAACGTTTTGCTCAATTTGCTTAATCTGTTCTTCAGCAAGTCCTGCCATAAAAGGTTCAATGTCTTCAGTTGAAACTTTGATTCCTTTTGATTCGGCAACTTTGGTAACGACTGCGGATTCGGTCGCACGACGAAATGCTTGCATACGAATTTCAAGATAGTCATAAGGGTTCAATTCGACTGGCTGTCCGGTGGATTGTTTTTGTTGAAGGAGGTTTGTCTCCCCCTGTTGAATAAGTGTTTTTATCGGACCGTCATAAACCGGCTGGTCATTCACCTTGAAAGCAATGGAGCCCAATTGAGCTTCGCCCTCAGATTGATTGCCTTTGTTGAAAGGTGAATTCGGAATCAATCCGACAACAAGCACGATGATAAAGATGATTCCGAAAAACAGGCCGCAGCCAGCAGGAAGTCCTTTGCGAATTTTGGTGATAGACAAGTGAAACGGCTCCTAAATCAAGGGTGATTGCGGGAATTATGACATTCGAACAAGACTTTTCTGATAAAACCCTTGACAAGTAGACGAAAGTGAGTGTACACTTGAATCCTAAGGGGATGTGCAACCAATGACTCGAGACCTTACCCGCCGACAGGAAGAGATTCTACAGTTTATTTTTGAATATGTGGAGGAACACGGTTATCCACCTTCCATACGAGAAATCGGGAAAAGGTTCAAAATTGGCAGTTTAAGGGGCGTTACCGTCCACCTTGACGCACTCCAAAGAAAAGGTTTCATTGAACGAGGCAGTAATCCACGTTCAATCCAGATTGTTCATCCCGCATATCAACCGGCAAAGCGGGTTCGCATGTTGCCCTTGTTGGGCAACATCGCCGCCGGTTCTCCAATCTTGGCCGAACAAAATGTTGAGCAATTGATGCCCGTTCCCGCGGAAATGGTCAGGAACATTCGAGAAGCGTTTTTGCTTCGAATCAAAGGTGATTCCATGGCGGGCGAAGGCATCATGCCCAGGGATCTGGTTGTCATAAAACCCCAGCGAGTCGCAAGTCAAGGGGATCTCGTCGCCGTAATGGTCGAAGACGAAGCAACCGTTAAGCGCATCCACTTTGATAAGCCAAATGTGCGCCTCATGCCAAGTAATCCGGCTTACGACCCGATTGTGGTGCGAGGCGAAAATGCTCAAATCATCGGGAAAGTCATCGGTTTGTTGCGAGATTACGAGGGTATGGCGTTTTAGCGGGTCGGTAAACTCGCTTCAATGATTCGCTCCACAACAGTTCTCGGCGTATTGCGCGATGGCAAAGTTACTGTTGCCGCCGACGGTCAAGTAACTCTTGGAGATGCCGGAATCACCCTCAAACATTCGGCAAAAAAAGTCCGAAAACTTTCCGCGGGTTCCGTTATCGCCGGTTTTGCCGGAAGCGTTGCCGATGCTCAAGCTCTCCAAGACCGATTTGAAAAGAAATTAGAACAATTTGGAGGCAACCTAAGAAGGGCCGCAGTTGAATTTGCCAAAGATTGGCGAACTGACAGAATCCTTCGGCAATTAAACGCAATGATGCTCGTTGCCGATGCATCCACGCTCCTTTTAGTCTCAGGCGACGGAAATGTGATTGAACCGGATGACGGCGTCGCGGGAATCGGATCCGGCGGCCCTTATGCGTTGGCAGCAGCACGAGCATTGCTGAAGCACACGAAAATGAGCGCAGAGCAAATCGCAAAAGAAGGTCTTCTGCTTGCCTCAGAAATTTGTATCTACACAAACGACCAAATCGTAACCGAGTCCTTATAGCTCCTTTGGTTAGTTCTCGGCAAAATCATCTAAAATAAACCGTGAAATCCGGAGCAATCTTCGCATTTGCTGTGGCATTGATTGGTATCGGTTTGAGCGTGTTTGCTTTCGTATCAAGTTCCACACCTTATGTAACCGCAAAAGAAGCAATCGCACAAGCCGGAACCAACGTTCATGTTGCGGGGAAAATTGCACATGAAACTTCAAAACTTGATTTGAAATCAAATCAGTTTTCATTTATCTTAATTGATGATTCCGGCTATAAAATAAAAATTCAATATCCAAAAGGCAAACCAGGGAATTTTGATAATGCTCCCCGCGCATCCGTAATGGGAACGGTGCAAAACGGCGTTTTTGAAGCAACTGAGATTAAAACTCAGTGTCCGAGCAAATACGAAGCCGAATCAAAAAAATAACCGATGCTTGCTCAATTCGAAACTGCATCAGGACTGTCACTCATTGCCGGCACAGTGGGTAAAAGTCTTATTTTCGCCGCCATTTTCTTTTGCTTCTTATCAATTGTTGCATGGATGTTTGCAAAAGACAATGAAACGAAAATTGGAAAATTATCGTTTACACTGGCCGCGTTATCCATTCTTGCTGCTACATTCGTCTTAATGAGCCTGCTTGTCTCCAAGCAGTATCAATATTTGTACGTTTGGCAAAACACCGACAACAAACTACCTCTTGCATACCGTATCAGTGCGGCATGGGCATCGCAAGAAGGTAGTTTTCTCCTTTGGTCATTAACGTCTGCAATCATTGCGGCTATTGCGGCAAAATACACGCAACAGTACAGAAAACTTTTCACAATTATAAGTGCTTTTGCAATTATGTTTTTGTTGGGAATTCTCGCATACGAATCCCCATTCAAATTAATGTCAGCAGCAGTTGAAGCCACAAAAAATGGACTAATGCCAATTCCCCCAGATGGAAGGGGAATGAATCCGACGTTACAAAACTATTGGATGGCAATTCACCCTTGGGTCATTTTCATCGGTTTTGGTGGTTTGTTAACTCAGTTTAGTTGGGGAATTTCTGCATTGTTTTCAAAGGATTGGAAATCATGGGCTCACTACATTCGGCCTTTTACTTTGTTTAACATGACAATTTTGGGAATCGGTCTAATTATGGGTGGTCTTTGGGCTTATGAAACGTTAGGATGGGGCGGCTTTTGGGCATGGGACCCTGTCGAAAACGTCTCTCTGGTGCCTTTTTTAGCAATTACGGTTTTGGCGCACGGAATCTATTTGCAAACCAATCGAGGTGCATGGACCCGAACGAATTTTGTTTTGGCAATGCTGCCATTTTTATGGTTTGCATTTGGAACATTTCTAACCCGCAGCGGCGCACTCGTTGATGTTAGCGTTCACAGTTTTGCGCAAATGAACAAAGGGGCACATGGCATTTTGTTGTCAATGGTAATGATTACTGCGATTGCCACGTTGGTTTTTTCTGTTTATGCCTTTATTAAGAAGAATCCGGAAATCGCACCCGAGAAAAAACCAACAGGTCATCGATCTTTCGGAATGCTGTTCGGAACATTGCTTCTGTATATCATCGGCATCATGGCGGCCATTGGAATGTCCTATCCGTTCTTTTCTGCTGTTTTTGGTAATTCCGCCGAAGTTGTGTCCGAATCGGCATACAACAAAATTACAGTTTGGCCATTTGTCCCTTTAATGCTTCTCATGGCAGTCGTTCCATTTTTGGGTTGGACCAAAACTGCCGGAAAAAGAACCAAAGACTTGAGCAATGCTTTCTTTTTATCGGTGCTTTTGTTCGGAACAATGACGTACTTTTTGGTTCGTTCAGGCATGACGATTGTTGATGGCCAAAAAATGCCATTTTCAAAATCAGCGCTGTTTTTCTTGTTAGTTTGGGTTTGTCTGTTTTCGGTTTCTGCGAACCTTTGGCGACTATGGGAAAGAGCAAAAGCGAAATCAGGTGGATTCGGAGCGTTCTTAACACATTCGGGGGTTTCACTTTTGTTACTCGGTCTCATTTCAAGCCACGCTTTTGAAAAAACGAAGCAATCCGTAGTCAGTTTGTCAGAACCGGGAATCCTTGATTTGGCACCGGGGCATCGTTACTTGGCATCTTTAAAGGAGTTACCTTCCCGAGACGGAATGATTGAACGCGACAACCGAATGGTTTTTGCTTTGTTTAATCAAAACAGTAACGTGCAAACCGATGTAAGGCCAGGACTGTATTTCGATACCGGGATGAGAAATTGGATTAGCAGGCCCGCTATCGAAAGGCATGGCTTAAGTGATCTGTATTTTGTGGTGGGTAGTCCAATTACAGAATTAGAGAGCGGTATCGAAATTCAAGTTGGACAAACGAAAGTTGCACAGGATATTCAGATTGAATATCTCCAGCCCACAAGAAAAGGGAATCCCGGTGCTCCCGGCGCAGAATTCGGCGCAAAAATTAAAGTGACAAGAGATGCAAAAGTGTTCAATATTGAACCGAAAATTCAAATCATTAGTGCTGGAAATTTTCAGCCAATGCCACAGTTGATTGGCCAGGACTTGGCAATTTCGTTAGACAAAATGGAACCGGGAACCAACAAAGCAAGCTTTTCAATAATTCCCACCGAACCGATTTTTCCCGTGCAATTATTTTATAAGCCGTTAACCATTTTAGTATGGGTCGGTGCAGGTATGATGCTCATTGGCGGATTATTCGCGGTGAAACAACATCAATCGCAAGTTCCCAATAAATCAGGTGCCATTCATGCAGTTGATCCAACTTCTTAAATCCAAAATTCATCACGCGCGAGTGACCTATGCAAATCCGGAATATGTCGGAAGCATTGAGCTGTGTCAAGAAGTTATGGATCGAGTGGGACTAACCGCCGGAGAATTTGTTTACATTTGGAATGTAGAAAATGGCGAGCGATTTAATACTTACTGTTTTGGTGGTGAAAAGGGAGTTATCGGTGTAAATGGCGGTGCTGCAAAGCGAGTTCAATCGGGTGACAGACTTATCATTGCTGCGTTCACATGGACCGATGAAAAAATCATTGCAAAAATGGTTTTGCTTGACGAAAGGAATAATATCGTGAGAGACATGGTGGCTTACACAACTCATGGCTAATCTGTTGGACTTATTGGAAAAAAGCGGTGCAATTTTGAAAGGCCATTTCAAACTTTCATCGGGCAGACACAGCGACACTTATTTTGAAAAATTTAGAGCGCTTGAGCAGCCAAAAGTAATTAGTGAAGTTGCATCAGAAATTGCCCAAAGATTCTCAGGTCAACAAATTGATTTGGTTGCAGGACCAACAACGGGAGGAATTCTTATCGCGTTCGAAGTTGCTCGTCAGCTGAATTTGCCTGCCATATACATCGAACGCGAAAATGGAGAGCGCGTTTTAAGAAGAGGAGCATCGATAAAAAAGGGAACCAAGGTGTTAGTGGTTGACGATGTGCTGACAACAGGTGGTTCACTTTATGAAGTCATTCACTTGTTGCAAAAAAATGAAGCGAACATTGTTGGAGTTGCCGTGTTGGTCGATAGAAGCGAACACGCTTTAGATTTCAAAGTGCCCTTTTTTTCTGCAGTAAAAGTCGAAGCAAAATCTTATCCTCCCGACGAGTTGCCGGACTTCCTGAAAAATGTTCCGGTAACGCAACCCGGAACGCGAAACGCTAAATAACTATTTCCAATGTTCGCCGACCCACGGAGTCGGCCGGGTTGCACGAAACAGTTTTGAACTTTTTCCGTCGCGCGCTTCATCAGGTTTTGGATGACCATGAAAAACAACGATACGGGCACCTTTGGGTAACTCAGGTGTTTTGAATAAGTTCATCGGAAATTTCGGCAAACAATTTCTTTTAAAACTCACACACCACTCTTTTGGCCAATAATTCAAAACACCGGCACTTTGCGCTTGATGAGTGACATATTCCTGTTCAGTCCGATGTTTTGCGTTCCACTCTTCGCGGTTTGCAAGCCAATTGTCCAACGGTTGGGTCCATTTTCCAACTTCAACTCGTACAACCGAAGAATTACCGGTAATTCGATCCGGCCTTAACCAGTCATGAATGATACAAAATTCTCCGGGATACTCAAAAAACGGGTCAAGCGAATCAACAATAACAACGTCCAAATCCATAACCAACATTTTTCCTTTCAAGTCGCCAATTTTAGGTGCAAATGCAATCAGTTGATTCGCTTCAAATCCTTTCTCGCCTTGGGGCACTTCGTAATCTTTCAAATCTAACGTCTCAACGCCTTCGTCATATCCCGATGGGTTGTCGGTCATGCAAACAAAGCGGTGAGGCAAAGACAAATTGCGCTTTACCATCCGATAAAGTTTGTTTACATATCGAGGACCAAACTTTGGTCCCCAACTAAAACAAAGAACGTTGACGGGTTCCATCGCCAAGAAGAATACCTGTTGGGTTCTCCGCCTACGGATACTGTAAAATAGCCGTCAATGAATGGCAAATGGTTTTACGGAATCGTCGCTTGCGCTTGCATTGCAACCGTCGCTACGATGGTGATTGCGCAACCGAATCCACAACCCAAGCCAGCCGAAAAGCCAAAATACGGAACCTGTATCTTTAAAGCCAAAGTGGGCAGTTTTCACCTTGAAGGCGAAGGAACGGTCACCATGAATTTCCGT
The DNA here is from genome assembly GCA_964546835.1 of uncultured Fimbriimonadales bacterium. Lineage (GTDB taxonomy): Bacteria > Armatimonadota > Fimbriimonadia > Fimbriimonadales > ATM1 > JAHCHL01. The sequence goes on along the minus strand of CAZJKW010000013.1, from coordinate 13,386 downwards.
GGGACCTTATTGATTTCCGGGTTCTCTGGGACACCGCCGGTCATAACCGGAAACGTCAGAAAAGAATGGGATAAGTATGGGCGAACCATCTGGTTTGGTTCAGGCAAAGCAACCATTTCAGGCAAGTGGCGAAAAATTCAATGGTTTGGTGGAGACCTTGATGCCGTATGGGTTGGTTCCGGTCTCGGAAATCTTTATGGCGAATACGACGAAAACGGAAAATCAGGAACCTATAAAGTGGACGATGGTCCCGAAATGTCTTGGTATACAACCGGAATCACCATGTACAACCCAAAAGAAGCCAACCCTTATTGGCGTGAACAAGAAGCAGCGCAAAAAGCCGCAAAAGAAGGCAGACCTAACCTGCCAAACCAATAACCACCTAAGGTAAAATCCCACCCGGAGTCAAGCCGTGCGTGACTCCTCTATTTCTGTTGGAGGCTGATTTTCGAATGCCCGCTATAGGCACTGTTGTTCAAGTTCTGGGACCCGTTGTAGACGTAAGATTTCCTGCAGGTGAATTGCCTGAAATTTATAACGCACTTAATATCGGAGATGACAAGAAAGGCGTAAGCCTTGTTTGCGAAGTCGCTCAACACCTAGGTGATGACTTAGTTCGAGCCGTTGCGCTTTCAAGCACAGACGGCATGGTACGCGGGATGAAAGCTGTAGACACCGGCGAACCGATCAAAGTACCCGTGGGCGAAAAAACACTTGGTCGCGTTTTTAACCTTCTTGGAAAACCGATTGACAATGGAGAAGAAGTCACCGATGCGCCCATGCTCCCTATCCACAGAACTGCGCCGGCATTCGAAGACCAAAGTGTCAAAACAGAAATTCTTGCAACGGGTTTAAAAGTTGTCGACCTTTTGGTTCCGTTTAACAAAGGCGGAAAAATTGGATTGTTCGGCGGAGCAGGTCTTGGAAAAACAGTTCTTATTCAAGAACTGATTCGAAACATCGCAGTTGAAGCAGACGGAGTCTCCATGTTTGCTGGGGTTGGCGAAAGAACTCGCGAAGGCAACGACCTTTGGCGAGAAATGAAGGAAACCACGTTTAAAGACAAAAGCGGTCAAGAACTGCGAGTTATCGACAAAATGGCGATGGTTTTCGGACAAATGAATGAGCCACCCGGTGCAAGACTTCGAGTCGCTCTATCTGCGCTGACAATGGCTGAGTATTTCCGAGACACATCGGGTCAAGACGTACTCATTTTCGTTGATAATATCTTCCGTTTCGTCCAAGCCGGTTCAGAAGTTTCTGCACTTCTTGGAAGAATGCCCAGCGCTGTAGGATATCAGCCAACACTCGCAACCGAAATGGGTGCATTGCAAGAACGAATCACATCGACCAGTAAAGGTTCGGTAACTTCCGTACAAGCAGTTTATGTACCTGCCGACGACCCAACCGACCCCGCACCGGCAACCACGTTTAGCCACCTCGATGCATACGTTTATCTCGAAAGACGAATCGCAGAAAAGGCGATTTATCCTGCCGTTGACCCGCTGGCTTCCACTTCCAAAAACTTGGACCCGCGAGTCGTCGGACAAGAGCATTACCAAGTCGCAAGAGGCGTTCAACAAATCCTTCAAAGATATCGAGAACTGCAAGACATCATTGCGATTCTCGGAATTGATGAGTTATCGGATGAAGATAAACAAATTGTGGGTCGTGCAAGAAGAATTGAAAGATTCTTGTCACAACCGAATTTCGTTGCTGAACAATTCACCGGAAATCCCGGACGATATGTTCCTGTCGCCGAAACCGTTGCAGCATTCAAAGAAATCCTTGCCGGAAATCTCGACGATCTTCCCGAACAAGCGTTTTATATGTGCGGCGGACTCGAAGACGTTCACGCAAAAGCAAAACAATTGGCTGGAGTCTAAAATTCGATGGCTTCCGATTTCCATTTATCAGTTGTCTCGCCGGACAAAACCGTGGTTGATGAGCAAGCGACATCGGTCGTTGCTCCCGGCGAGCAAGGATACTTCGGTGTGCTCGCCAATCACGAACCATTTGTCGCACAATTGAAAGTCGGAATCGTTACATTTAAAGATGCCGGTGGAAAAGAACAAAACGTCGCCATATCAGGTGGGTTTTTGGAAGCAAGCGGCTCCAAAGTAATCGTTCTGGCAGACAGTGCAGAAACGGAACGCGATGTTGACAAATCAAGAGCGCAAGCCGCTCTCGATAGAGCCAAAAAAAGGTTGGAACAATCAGCCGGCGACATTAACCACGCACGCGCTGTTGCTTCTATGGAACGCGCATCGAATCGCCTAAAACTGTTGGGCTAATCTAAATCTTGCAGTTTCATCAATGAAGCCAATTCTGCTTCTTCATGGTCGCATTCATCCAAATATGCGTGAATGTGCGGGAATGGTAAATCAAAATATTTTTCAATAAAACCAAGTTGCGTTAATAACGATTTGTGTAACTCCAAATTCCCGTAAGCATAAATCAAATCATGCTCATCCAAAACAAAGAAATTATCGGTTCCTGCAACAAACAAAAAAGTATGGTGTCTCGCATCCGCTTCGATTAGGCGTCGGAATTGCAACATAATCTCAGCAATCTCATCAAATGAAAGAGTGTCGGAAAGGTATTTTCCACGCTCAACCCGACCGCGATCACTTACCGTTTCGTACCCGAGCGTAAAACCGTTTGAAAACTGCTTTGCAAGTGCTAACATAACTTCAACCCGGCTACGATTTGTCCCGATAATCAACCGGTCTAACTCGGAAAAAAATTCATTGTTACACAGGAATGCGCAAGTGGTGCCGCCTTTGTAGATGAGTAGTTTTCCTTCCAAATCTGCTCAATTCATCGAACAACTTTCATGCTCTTAATTCGGTCACCCTTCTTAATTTTGTCAACAACTTCCATGCCTTTTGTCACCTTTCCAAGAACCGCATAACTGTGATAAAGTCGCAAGGCATCCGATTTCAAAATAAAAATTTGAGAATCGCCGCCCACTTGCAATCCGGTGCTCGCAATCCCGCAAACTCCCCGAACAAAATCAACCTCGCACATTTCAAAAGGCAACGGCTTTCCACTGCCGCCGCCCAAAACTTCATCCACTGTCAAAGGCATGGTTTTGCTTGCAGGCGCACCCCATTGCGTGACCCAACTCTCTACGCGATGAATTCTTTGTCGGTCGTAAAATTTCGACTTCACCAATTTCAAAATCCCTTCAACCGTCTTTGGTGAATTTTTGGGGTCTGTCGTGATTTCAAATTTCCCACGTGACTCCATAACAACTTCAATCACCGGTCCTTTTGGGTAATACGGAGCAATGTAATTCTGTTGAAACGCAATTGAAGCAACGAGCAAACTCAGCATATCAAGTCATTCTGCAAGATTCGCCACAACTCCTGCATAACGGTAAATTAAGTCATGCTTGTCATTCGAAAGGCGACCGAAGCAGATATTGAGCCCATTTTCAATATCTACGATCAGCACGTCCTAACCGGCATTGCAACGTTTGAAACCACAGTCAAATCACCAACCGAAAAACTGGACTGGTTTCTGGCGCATCAAGGTGACCACAAGCTGCTCGTTGCCGAACTCAACCGGAAAGTCGTCGGTTGGGCCGGATTCTCCAAATGGTCACCAAGAGAAGCGTATGCGCGAGCGGCTGAACTCTCAATCTATATCGAAGACTCAGTCCAAGGTCAAGGAGTTGGTAAAAAACTCCTAACCGAAATTCTCAACCAGCCCAGCAACATCCAAGTCCTTATCGCTCGCATCGCCGAACCAAACCCGGCAAGCGTTGCACTCCACCAGGCCGTTGGGTTCAAAGATATAGGCATCATGAAACAAATCGGAGAAAAATTCGGAAAACTTATTGATGTTCGACTTATGGATTGGCACCGGCCACCGAAGTAAACTGAAACGTGCCTCTCAATCCAAAAGAATTCCTTTCAAAGCATGATTCAGGTATCGAAACGCCTTATTTTAATGAAATTCGAAAAGCAACCGCATTCCTTACAGAAACTGAAAATTGGCAAAAAGACGAAATCAAAGAACACCAAATCAATTTGGCGGTTCGACTTGCAAACCACGCAAAAAATCATGTGCAAATTTATCAAGAACGTTTCGGCGATATAGAAATCAACCCATCTAACTTTTTTCAGTTACCCGTTTTAACGAGAAAAGAATATGGTAACGCGCAACACGAACAACGCCTCAGCCAGTGGGCTCCCAAAGACGGCAGAGCAATTACTTATTCTCCAACAAGCGGCACAACGGGCGCACCCATTCATGTCGGAAGAACCATAAGACAAGAAGCCTGGAGAAATGCATGTATGATTCGCGAGTTTGCGACCATGAATCTTGAACCAAATTGGAAAGCAGCAGTTTGCAGAGTACCGATTCCAATGCATGCCCCGGGATGGAATGACGAATTAGGCGGAGCAGTTTCAAGAAGTTGGGTTGCAGAAGAATTAACTGACTTAATCGGACTCGGACCCGGAATCCATTTCGACATCGGACAACCGCTTTCAAAAGTCGCAAATGCAATCGAAAAAATGCAACCCGAAATTCTGCACGGTACGCCAACTTATTTCCAATCCATCATGCCGTTACTAAAAGAATACAAACCAAAAGCAATTCTCACAATGAGCGAACAACTTTTTCCGGCAGTCAAAAAAGAATTGCAAGAAAATTACGAATGTCCCGTTTATGATCTTTATGCAAGCGTAGAACTCAATCGTATTGCTATTGATTCCGGAAATGGCTTCGTTGTACATGACGAAAACGTGTTGATTGAAATTCTTGATGAAAACGGCAATCCCG
>CAZJKW010000013.1:0-8582 GCA_964546835.1 uncultured Fimbriimonadales bacterium | reverse complement strand
CCGATTCATTGGCAGGTGCGTCGCACGTCATCGCCGCGCTGGGAATTCTCTGGCTACCCGGTGAAATCGGCCATGCCGTTGCAACCTCATTGCACAATTACGCAACTCCATTTATCCGCTATGAAATCGGAGATATGCTCGAATTGGCACCGGCAGAGTCCAATCGAACCCGACTCGCTGCCGTGCACGGCAGGCAGGTCAGCCGAATCAAACTCGACAACAATCGCTTCCGGGTGGCAACAAGCGCAGTCATCGCACTGCTTGAAACCCCCGGAGTTAACATGTTCCAAGTCAAACAAATCGCCCTGAACCGGTTCCAGGTTCAGCTTGTCGGACGAACAGAACTAAACGAATCAGAGCAATCAGAAATCCAATTCAAATTTTCTCAACTCATAGAACAAGAAGCGGAAGTCCATTACCAACCGGTAGACAAGATTCCGCCGTTGCCAAATGGCAAAACCCCTCGTCTTATCGTTGACTTCTGACTTTTTTCAAAATCCTCTTGACAAAAATGTCTACCTGTTGTAGAATCATGTCTACTATCCGATGCAAGCCAAGCATCGCGGTACAAATGGAGGAAAATCATGGCATCAAGTCGAAATGGAGCAGTAATAGAAATGAGTACGACTTTGGACAAAGATAGAGCCCTGAAAGCGGCAATGAGCCAAGTGGAAAAATCCTTTGGCAAGGGTGCTGTCATGTGCCTCGGAGAAACTTCGGCCGAAAAAGTAGAAGCCGTTCCCACAGGGGCAATCAGTCTTGACCTTTGTCTCGGTGTCGGTGGAATTCCTCGCGGTAGGGTGACTGAAATTTACGGAACCGAAAGTTCAGGCAAAACCACCATTGCACTCCACGTCATCGCCGAAGCACAAAAGCGCGGTGGCCTGGCTCTTTTTGTGGACGCGGAACACGCTCTCGATGTTGAATACGCCCGTTCCCTCGGGGTGGATGTAGACAAACTTTATATTTCACAACCCGCAACAGGTGAAGAAGCACTCGAAATCATGGACGCCATGATTCGGTCCGGCGCACTCGACATCGTCGTTCTCGACTCCGTTGCGGCACTCGTTCCAAAAGCGGAAATCGAAGGCGAAATGGGAGACGCATTTGTCGGAATCCAAGCTCGGATGATGTCGCAAGCACTCAGAAAACTGGGTGGTCATATCAACAAAACCAAAACCGCAGTCATCTTCATCAATCAACTGCGCGAAAAAATCGGCGTCATGTACGGCAACCCCGAAACCACTCCCGGAGGACGGTCACTCAAATTCTGGGCATCGGTTCGGCTCGAAGTGCGACGTTCCGAAACAATCAAAGACGGAACCGAACCTATCGGCGCAAGAACCAAAGTCAAAGTAGTTAAAAACAAAGTTGCGCCTCCTTTCAAGGCCTGCGAATTCGACATCATTTTCGGTCGAGGCATATCCAAATCCGGCGACCTCATTGACGTTGCAAACAAACTCAACATCATTCAGCGAAACGGTACCTATTACAGTTTTGGCGAACTTCGACTTGGACAAGGTCGAGACAACGCCAAGGCATTCCTTGAAGCAAACCCTCAAATCCTTGACGAAGTGGACATGAAAGTCCGCGACGAAATCAAAGCGAAAATGGCAGCCAATTTCACAAGTCCGCTGGCAGCCGATGCAGTCGGAGCTGATGAGTTAGACGAAGAGGAATGAACACGGGGGAAAACCCCGAATACGACAAAGCGCTTGCCATGGCGCTGAAGATGCTGCGGGCTCGGGACAGGTTATCCACCGAAATTCGAGCCCGGTGTCTTTATGAAGGAATTTCTGAATCCCAAACCAATCAAGTTCTGGAGTTCCTACAAAAAAAAAGACTTACAAACGATTCCGAAGTGGCTACCAACCTTGTAACAAAATGGTCAGAGGAAAAGGGCTGGGGACCCATCCGGCTCCAGTCCGAGCTGGTCAAAAAAGGACTCGATGAGAATCTGGCAGAACAGGTCGCAGGAGCGGTTGATTTACATACTGGACTAAAAAAAGCGATGAGCAAACTCACAAAGAAATCAGCAGATGAAATCAAACGGTCACTCTATCGCTTCGGTTATTCCGAAGAATTTATTGCCGGGCTCGATTTCGAGTAGTCTCTTTTCTTCTTATGCGTATTCTGTTTTTGGGAGATGTGGTCGGCAAGGTCGGAAGAAATGCTATTAAATCTGGTCTGCCGGGCCTTCAAGAACAATTTTCACCGGACTTCATCCTCCTAAATGGCGAAAATGCCGCGGCTGGTATCGGAATTACAGGAGACATCGCCAAGGAGTTTTTCGCGCTCGGAGTGGATGGCATAACGCTGGGAAACCATGCTTTCGCAAAAAAAGATTTCCTTGAATACATCGAAGGACAAAACAAAATTGTGCGTCCGGCAAATTTCCCGCCCGGCACGCCGGGTCTCGGAGCAACAGTTCTCAAAAAAAACGACTTGCGTTTAGGACTAATCAACTTATGTGGCCGCGTGTTTATGCAGGAGTACGATGACCCGTTCAGACGGTTTGACCAGATCGTCCAAGAACTGAATACAAATTGCATCTTGGTGGACTTTCACGCAGAAGCAACGTCCGAAAAATCCGCGTTCGCTTGGTATGTGGATGGTAGAGCGTCCGCGGTTTTGGGCACTCACACTCACGTCCAAACCGCAGATGAAAGAATCCTTCCCCAAGGAACCGCCTTTATCACCGATGTCGGAATGTGCGGGCCGCGAGATTCCGTAATCGGCATGGATAAAGAAATAATCTTGCGGCGGTTTTTAACCCTTTTGCCCGAGAGATTTGAGGTTGCAGGCGGGACTGGTGTAATCTCTGGGGTAGTCATAGACGTCAAAACAGATACTGGACTTGCAGAACAGATTCAAAGAGTTCAATTTTTGGTAAGTGACTAACCGTTTTCGGAGGAAATGAAATGCTGAATGCAATAACTTTGACTTTAGCCGCTATGCTCGGCTCGCCCAACCAAGTGGTTAACTTGAGTCTTTACAGTGGTGCCCCGATTGGCTCAAACGGAAGCAAAATCATGGCTTGGGGTGGCGGTTCCATTGCCGAATCCGGTGACCAATCCATAGCCGGCAATAAATCGCTCCAAGTTAAAACTACCAGTTATTTTTCCGGCGGAATTCTTGAATTGGGTTCATCTGCCGATGTCTCCACCCTGGCAAACAACAAAGAAAATCTCCTCCAAGTAAGCGTATTTGTCGTCCGTAACGGAGCAGCCCCAAGCGGAGGCGGCGGAGCCGCCCCGGCTGGTGGTGGCGGCAGACCAACCGAAATGGGTGGAGCACAAGCCGGTGGTAGCGGCGGTGGTTCAGGAATGGCTGCCGGGTCGGCAACTCCTTTGAGTGGCGGCTCAGCATCGGCAGGCGGAGCAGCCCCGTCGGCAACCCCTTCTGCAATCAAACAAATGGAAAAACTGCGAATTGTCATTCGCACCTCCGATGGAAAAATCTCTGAAGCGGTCATCCCATTGTCAGCGGCAAACGGTTCAACTGGAAGATGGCGAAGACTTGGTGTACCCTTATCAACAATTCCGGGTTTTGCGAAAACCAATAAGAACATCTCGGCAATCGCAGTCAGTGGAGATGCACCCGCAACGTTCTATCTCGGTGAAGTCAGAGTCGTAACCGACCAAACAGCCATACAAGGGCAACTGTCTCATTCCGAAATGAACGTTGGCAAGACCCAAGAAGTAACTCTTTGGGCAAACGGCGAAGCCGGCTTCAGCGTCCTAAAATACTCATGGGACTTTGATGAAAAGGACGGAATCCAAGACGAATCCAGCGACCAAGTACTTCTGAGAAAATTCCGACAAGCAGGCGAGTTCGTAATCACCTGCACAATTTCGGATGCCGCCGGTCTTAAAAAGCCCTGGGTAGGCAAAATTAAAGTCACGGTCAATCCGTAAGCGGTTCAAATCCCGAGCACCGTATCTGCGCTCGGGATTTTTCCTATCTAAATTCATGTTATTTAGCATGACTAATTAGCATGCGGTGAGTTCTGGGTTATTGACTCTCTTGCTTCCGTTCCTCTATGCTTAACTTAAGTCGCCAACGTCGTCGGCTTTGTTGAGGCATTTTCCTCACGAAAGGGAAGGGAGAGAGATGGCCGTTTTCGGATATGAAGACCCCAATGCTTATCTGGGCATAAACGACGAAGATTTTGTGGAAAGGGCTCGATGTGGAGATGAACGCGCAATTGAATTTTTGATGTGGCGCTATCGAGCGTTAGTCGAAACGAAAGCAAGAACTTTTTTTGTGATGGGTGCTGACCACGAAGATGTGGTCCAAGAAGGAATGATTGGACTCTGCAAGGCAATTCGTGATTTTCGCGGAGAAAGAAAAGCAAAATTCAAACCGTTCGCAGAATTGTGCGTTACCAGACAAATTATTACAGCCGTAAAAACCGCAACAAGACAAAAACATTTCTTTTTGAATGGCTATGTTTCTCTTGACCAAAGTTTAGGTACGGACGACCGAGACGGAGTCCTACTCGATGTGATTGCAGACCAAAATTGCGTCAATCCGGAAGAAGCAGCAATCAGCGATAATATTCCAAAAAATATTCAAGAAGAAGTAAAACATCTATTAAGCGATTTGGAAGCCATTGTCTTGCAGGCATATCTTGATGGAAAAACTTATCGCGAAATGTCAGTTGAATTTCATTGCCGCTCAAAATGTATTGATAATGCACTTCAAAGAGTCAAAAAGAAAATTTGTTCTTTGCTTGAAGGCTAATTTAAGGATAAAATGTAATTGTGAATGATTCAAAGCAACCGATGCGAATTTGGCTTGCCGATCCACAAGTGCTGAGTCGAAAAGGACTTGCTTTGCTTCTAACTAAAGAGGGTTTCCAAGTCGTCGGAGAATCTTCAAAGCCCGATGAAATTAACCAAGACGAAGTTGCAAAGTCTTCGGAAATACTCATCGTTGCCGAGTCTCTGCTACCGCTGGCTTCAAATCCAAAATCTAACGGCATCAAAACCCTTGTGCTCTGTGACTCAAACAAATCAAACAAATTCGAAAATATCGGAACGAAAATTTACAGGGATTCGGAACCCGAATCCGTTACGCGTGCAATTCGAAGTTTAGTTAAGGATGGAAATTGGCAATTTTCAAGAGCCATGCACTCCAAAACGCGCACCTATCGTCTAACCGAACGGGAAATTGACGTTGCCAAACTGATTAGCCAAGGGCTTAACAATCGAGAAGTGGCTCAAAAATTAGAAATTACCGAGCAAAGCGTCAAAAATCTCGTTTCCAAAATTTTCAAAAAATATGGGCTTCGAAGCCGCGTTCAACTTGCACTTAAAATGCAAGAGGTTCATGATTGAAGCAACGGATTCTTACTGCGTTCATTGGAATTCCATTGCTCACCTTTGCAACTTTGTCTCAATCAATTTATCCCATGCTTCTGATTGCTTTGCTGGTCGCAATCATCGGAATAATTGAAATTTTTAGAGCAGAACTGACTTCCTTTTTTCAACTGGGGTGGCTGGCTTTGCCAATCATCATTTTTGGGTCTATCTATCTGAATTTTGAAATCAGCACAAGAATCTCGCTCCTTGCCTTAACTCTAAGCGCAGTACTGCTTTTCGGAGGAAAATCGTCCCCTTTCCCACAAGTCGTTAGAGCCAATACCTTGTGCATCGGTTGGGTCGGCATCTCTCTCATGACTTTTGTGGCAATCCAGTTCCGATCGTCAAAAATAGATGGAGAACTTTTCCAATTCAATAATGGAAGTCTTTCCCTGCTAATTTTGTTATCCCTTTGGGCAGGCGACACCTTTGCTTATTTTGTCGGTAGCGCAATCGGCAAACATAAAATCGCCCCGGCGGTTTCACCCAAGAAATCTTGGGAAGGTGCCATTGCAAATCTCATCGCATCCGCAGCCGTCGGTTGGTTTGTGTCAAGTCCCTTTTCAATACCGCCTCCAATTGGACTGGCAATCGGTATTTCATGCGGTCTTTTTGGGCAACTGGGAGATTTCGCTCAATCCGCCTGGAAACGCTCTCACGGCATCAAGGATTCCGGTTCTCTGTTGCCCGGGCATGGCGGAGTTCTTGACCGATTTGATTCCTTACTATTCGCCGCTCCGGTTGCAGCCATTTTGGTCAATGCAATCCCCGCCTAACCGGTAAACTCGCCCGCGATGGCAAACCCGTTCCTAATCGCACAAACCCAACTCGACGAAGCTGCAAAACTTCTTAACCTTGATCCCGACATCCACCAATTTCTTAGAGAGCCGATGGCGGAGCACCGAGTCAGAATCCCTGTACGAATGGACGACGGCTCCGTTCAAGTCTTCACCGGATTCCGCGTTCAATACAACTGGGGTCGGGGTCCTTGCAAAGGTGGAATTCGTTTTCACCCGGAAGAAACCGTTGACACCGTTCGTGCCCTCGCGGCATGGATGACTTGGAAAACCGCAGTTGTTGGAATTCCCCTCGGCGGAGGAAAAGGCGGCGTCATTTGCGACCCGAAAAAACTCAGCGTTGGCGAATTGGAGCGGTTAAGTCGCGGCTATATGCGAGCCATCGGCAAATACATCGGCCCGGAAGTTGACGTCCCGGCACCCGACGTTTATACAACTCCCCAAATCATGGCCTGGATGCTGGATGAATACGAAATTATCGCCGGCCAACATGCCGCCGGCGTAATCACAGGAAAACCTCTAAACGTCGGAGGTTCCGAAGGACGCGATGACGCTACGGCGCGCGGCGGAATGTTTACGCTTCGCGAAGCCGCAAAAGCACTCGGACTTGATTTATCAACTGCATCCGTCGCAATCCAAGGTTATGGAAATGCCGGGACCCACGCACATCGTTTAGTCGGAGAATTATTCGGCTCAAAAGTCGTAGCGGTTAGCGATTCAAAAGGCGGAATTCATAAACCGGACGGCTTGGATTATTCCGCCGTCATGCAATTCAAAAAAGAAAAAGGCACAGTCGTTGGTTTTCCGGGCTCTTCCGAAATCACCAACGAAAAACTCCTCGAGTTAGAAGTGGATGTTCTAATTCCATCCGCATTGGAAAATGTCATCACAGCGGAAAATGCAAACAATGTAAAAGCAAAAATTGTGGCCGAACTTGCTAACGGTCCCACAACGCCGGAAGCAGACGAAATTCTTTACAAAAACAACGTTTTCGTCATTCCAGACTTTTTGTGCAATGCTGGCGGTGTGACCGTTTCCTATTACGAGCAAGTACAGAACTTAAACATGGACCGTTGGAAGCGTGAATATGTCCACCAACGACTCGATGAAACCATGACAAACGCCTTCACATCGGTGTACAACATGCGAAAAGATAAATCGGTTCACACTCGCTTGGCAGCCTATCTGGTTTCAGTCCAACGAGTCGCCGACGCATGCATCACGCGCGGTTGGGTCGGCAAACGCTAATCCAAACTCGCACGAATTGAAATAATTTTTTCAATCACCTGCTCCGGAGTCAATCTGTCCGTATCAACGACAATTGCCTCCGGCGCAACCGTAAGCGGACTATCTTCTCGAGTCGAATCGCGCCGATCGCGAATTTCAATTTGTTCTTTTAATTCTTCAAACGTTGTTTTTTCATCACCCATTGCACGTAAATCTTTTAATCGTCTGTTCGCCCTTTCATCCGCGCTCGCCGTTAAATAAATTTTCACTTTCGCTTCAGGACAAACGACCGTTGTTGTATCTCTCCCTTCCAAAACCACGTTTCCCTTCAAACAGATTTCTCGTTGCCGTGTCGCAAGAATTCTTCGCACTGGAGTAAAGGCACTTAACGCACTCGCCATTTCAGCAATTTCCGGTGTTCGAATCATTCCCGTAACATTCTCACCATTCAAAAAGACTTGCTGAGGATTTCCGGATTCAAATCGAATCTCGGCATTCCGCAATAATTCTGCTGTTTTTTCTCCATCACCGGAACTCAATTGATTTCGAATCGCAAGCAATGCAGCACAACGATACATTGCGCCCGTATCCAAATAAAGAAATCCCAACTGATTTGCAATCGCTTTTGCAACGGTGCTTTTACCTGCGCCCGCCGGACCGTCAATTGCAACGACATCAACCATTCCGCGCAGTCTACCTGCCACCTAATCAAAACTCAAACGTCGCAATTCATCAAAAAATCCCGGAAAACTCGTCTCAACCGAATCTGAATTGTGAATCGTCGTTCCGCCTTTCGCAATCAATCCTGCAATCGCAAACGCCATTGCAATTCGGTGGTCACCCTTTGCGTCAATCGTTGCGCTTAACAAAGGTGTCGGCCCGGTAATCTCCATCCCATCATCGCGAGAAACTGCATTTGCCCCCATGGATTTTAATCCTGAAACCACTTTTTCAATCCTGTCGCTTTCTTTCACTCGCAGTTCGCTCGCATCTTTAATCACCGAAGTTCCGTTACATTGAGTTGCCAAAACTGCCAAAATCGGAATTTCATCAATCAATTTCGGCACCAAATCCCCGCCAATCAAAAACGGTTTCAAAACATCCGGTCGCTAGGGAATGAACAGATCTGCAACCGGCTCGCCATTTTCAGTTCTTTGATTTTCAATGCGCAAATCCACACCGGATTTCTTCA
>CAZJKW010000012.1:16595-30507 GCA_964546835.1 uncultured Fimbriimonadales bacterium | reverse complement strand
CGTGAGAAATCGTCAATTGCGTACTTGTTGCGACGAGAGGGCTGAAATGCCCTAAAGAGGGAACGTGTCCAGAGTCATCATGTAGCGTGACGCTCGGTGAAGCAAAGCGTCAGAATCAACAGTTCGCCGAAAATTGGGGCTGATATCGGCAACGCGAGGACTGAAATGCGAAAAAACCGGGCGTTTACGCTCATTGAACTTTTGGTGGTGATTGCCATCATCGCGATTCTTGCCGCGATTCTCTTCCCTGTATTCGCCGCCGCGAAAAACAAAGCCAAAGCGATTGCCTGCTTGAGCAATATGAGGCAGATTTCGATGGCTTCGATGCTCTATATCAGCGACTACGACGACACTTGGTTTCCATGTGCGATTTTCGAGCCGCGCACCGGTTTTGCATCCCAAACCATGTGGATAGGATACGACAACAACAACACCGGGTTGGGTTCGCAAGGGTTTTGGGGAGCCGTTAACCAAGCGGCGATGAACCCGATTAAGCCGGGATTGATTGACCTTTACCTGCGTGCAGAGCAAATCAAAAAGTGTCCCTCAATGCCGGAAAGAGCACAACTTTGCTATGCAGTCAATTGGTTCAGTTCAACTCATCCATCGGCCTATTATTCGGTGAACCCGATGGCGCAAGGAAACGAGTACGGACCAACAGCCGTGAGTTTGACCACTGCTCCCGACGGAAGCATCATGGGGCAAGGCGCCAACAACTCTTCAATTGAAATGCCAACTTATACATTGGCTTTTTGGGAGCATGATGCGATGGCACCGTTATGCAATTGGTTACAAAGTCCAAATTGGTATAACTCGCCACCGCAAGACCCCTTTTTGCGTGACCATTTTCACCAATTGCACTTACGCGGCGTGAATGCCGTTTGGGCAGATGGGCATGCAAAATGGATGACTTACGATTCGCTTAAGCGACCGATGTTTTCTTGCAGGAAAGACATTTATCCCGATTTCGGCGGATTTTGAAATTAAGAAAACCGGTTGCGAGAATTGCTAATGTAGCAGGTTCGGGAACGGCATTCATTTGCACGGCGACGTATCTTTCGCTGCTTGGAATTCTGATTTCATTTCCTTCAAAAAATCCGTTAAGAACTCCGGGAGAACCTTCGCGAACGTGAATGTTCTGCGAACTTCCTACGCTGGGTGTAAAAGCTGAAAGCAGTGGTGTTACCTGGTCGTTCGTAATGTAAGTAAGCGAACCGGGTTCGAAAAATTCGATTGAAAATCCACGAGTACCGGCATTCAGGAAAATGTTTGCGTTGGACAAATCAATTTGATTTGAAAATTGGTTTCCCGCGTTTCCTGCTTGAATGTTTACGGTTACGGAATTACCCATTGGATTGCTCATGGCAAGGTTAGTTCCGGTTGCGCTGTAATCAACCGTGCCATAAAACTTGAAACGAGCGTCAAAAATGCGATTGTTTACGGTTGTTGCAAAACCAAATTGAATGGCTGTAATTTGAACGTTGGATGACAAACTAAAATCGTCGGCAAAACTCGATCTGGGTGTTTGTGCCGCGGTCACATAAGTTGCGCTGCCGCTTGAAGGATTAATGGAATCAAAGACCACCACAGCCGAAAGTTGTGACGCAGCCATAGAAACAATGGCAACCGCTTGGATTCGCATAATGCATTTTGGACGAGAAATCCGATGCGTGCGTTCAGCAAAACTGCTGTATTGCAGTTTTAGGAGTTGACGGTTTCGGCTTGTTTCTGCATTTCCAAGTGTTTTAAGCAGCATGCTCTTGCCCTGGCACGAATGCGGTTAATGTAGGTTCCGCGCTCTGTTGGGGAAAGTGCGCCACGTGCGTCCAACAAATTAAAAACGTGCGAACATTTCAGGCATAAATCAAAAGCAGGATAGACCAAATTCAATTTGTTACCTTCTGTTAATTCCGTTGTGAATCGTCCTAATTCTTCGCTCCAAAACGCAGGGGTCTCGATGACTCGTTTGCTTTCGGATTCATACATTTCAAAAAGTTGAAAAAGCATTTCCGTGCTTGCAACTTCAAAATTGTATAAATTATGTTGAATTTCTAAATCGTAATTAACTTCTTTGTAACTGACATCGTTACCCCATTCGAGGCCGTTCCAAAACGAATCTTGATTGTTCAACATGAGACAAAGTCGTTCGGGTCCATAAGTCAACTCGGCGCTAACCGGATTGAGTTCGATTCCGCCCATTTGTTGAAAAAAAGTAAATTGGCTAATTTCTGCTCCGTTTATCCAAACTTCCCAGCCGACACCACTTGCGCCCATGCTTGGTGATTCCCAATCATCTTCAACTAATCGGACATCGTTCTTATTTGTATCAATTCCAATTGCGTCCAAAGACCCAAGATAAAGATCCACAACATTATCCGGGCTTGGTTTAAGAATGACTTGATATTGGAAATATCGTTGCGACCGCATCGGATTGCGCGTGTGCCGACCATCTGCCGGGCGCCGGCTCGGTTGGACATATGCCACGTTCCATGGCCTTGGGCCCAAACATTTGAGGACGGTATCGGGATGCATTGTTCCTGCGCCGACTTCGTTGTCGTACGGCTGCAGAATCACGCAGCCCTGAGAAGCCCAGTAATCATTTAATCGAAAAAACAGTTCTTGGAGAGTCATGCGAGGGGGAGTTTACACTTTGGCGAGTGCCTTGCGGCTACAATTTGTTTCATGAAGAAATTGCTCCTTGTTGGGCTTCTTGCCCTTAGTTCTTTATCGTTTGCCCAAATGCCGGTTGCCGAGCCCTCTGCAGAACTGAAGAAGTTGGAATACCAAATCGGTTCTTGGACAGGAAGCATCAAATGGACTATGCCGGGAATGGAAGGCGACTCAACGATGTCATGGAAATGTGAATGGGAAGGTCCATTTTTGAAACAGACTTCCTCAATGGTAATGGGCAGTGACAAAGTAAACGAGACTGCTTATATCACTTGGGATGCGAGTACGAAAAAGTATGTGATGTGGACTTTCACGAATATGAGTGTTATGCCGAGAATAGAGCGCGGGACAATGGAAGGCGACAAAATTGTTTTTGTTAGCGACCCGTGGGATCTTGGAATGGGTGAACCGAGCATCAGCCGCGCCACCGTGAAGAAAGTATCCGACAAAGAATGTACGTTTTTGCTTGAGTTCAAAATGGGTGCTGACTGGGCACAAGTTGGTACCGGAACTTTTAAGAAGAAATAAGTACCGTTTGGAAATGGGCAAATCAATTCTGATTTGCCCATTTTTTTTGTAGGTAACTTTTGTCAACAAAAACAAGTAATAGTCGAATCATGTTTTTGGAGACCGTTCGTTTCAGGATTCGGCCTTACTCGACTTCTGATGCTTCCGACGCACTAAAAATTTATGGTGATTGGGAAGTTGTGAAATGGTTGGCTGGAGACACGAACTTGCCGAAAGTGCCGAAGGATATGATTCCCCGAATTGAGAATTGGGTTCATTACCAAAACGAGCATCCGGGTTATGGGCTTTGGGCGATTGAAGCGAAAAAGGAGTGCCGCGTTGTTGGGTCTGTACTACTAAAACCGTTGCCAGAAGGCGGAGATGTTGAAATTGGCTGGCATGTTGGAACTGCCGATTGGGGCATGGGAATTGCAACTGAATCGGCGATTTCAGTTCGGGATTACGGTTTTGAGAAAGTTGGATTGACTCGAATCGTTGCAATTGCTTATCCGGAAAACACCAAATCGATTCGTGTGATGGAAAAACTGGGCATGGAATGTGAAGGAATGGTTAGGCAGTTTGGACTTGACTTGATTCAGTACGCTTGTCATTCGGGATAAACTCCTCTTATGGTTGCTTCCTTTTCCGCCCTGTTAGTTGTTTCGTCCTCTGCATTTGGTTGGAGTAATTTCGGTCCGTTTGATGCTTCCGTGGCAAAGCCGGAGCGAATACTGGGTTACGAAGCAGGGGATAAGCACACAACCTTTAGGGACCAAGAGCGAGTGATTCAATCGATTGCATCTTCGTCGAAAGCGAAAGTGAGAGTTATTGAATTTGGAAAAAGTACGGAAGGCAGACCGCTGCGATTGGTTGCGATTTCATCGGCGCAGAATATTGCGAGATTAGAGCAGATTCGCGAAGATATCGGAAAATTGAATCATCCCACCGGACAAATTAACGTTGACCCATTGATTAAGAAAACGCCCGCAATTGTTTGGATTAATGAGTGCATTCATGGAAATGAATCGGCTTCGTTTGAATCGGCCATGTGGCTGATTTATGTTTTGGCTGCAAGTAAATCTGCGGAAATCAACGCTATGTTGGGCAATACCGTTGTTCTTGTTAATCCGGTTTACAACCCCGATGGACATGAACGATTTGTAGTTTGGTACAACTCAATTGCGAACGGTTCTTATGAACCGGGTGCTTATGAACAACGAGAACCGGCGGTAATTTATGGGCGACTTAACCATTATCGTTTTGACATGAATAGGGACCGCGTGGCAATGTCGCAAGCGGAAACTCGCCAAGAAGTTGCAGAATTTTTGAGATGGAATCCGCAGGTTTACGTTGACCAACACGGGCAAGTAGACAATTATTTTTTTCCGCCGAACCCGATGGCTGTCAATGCAAATGTTGACCGTACGCGAATCAACAAATGGACTGAAATCATCGGAAAAGAGAATGCGAGAGCGTTTGATAAAATGGGATGGAGTTATTACGTTAAGGAATCATTTGATTTGTTTTATGCAGGATATTTAGATTCTTGGACTTCGCTATCGGGATCCATTGGTATGACCTATGAAACCGAGGGCGGAAGTCGCATTAACTATCTGCGAGATGACGGCACGTTGGCGACGTTAAGAGAGGGAATTCAAAAACACTTTGTCGCTGCGATTTCGACTATTAAGGCGAGCGCTGATAATAAGGATTCATTGTTGAATTCATTTGTAAATTTCAAGAAGAACGTTCTCAATGGCAATTTGTTAGGGGAGTTTAGGCGAGTTGTTGTAGTCAATAGTGACAAACGGCCCTTAATGCGGCTGGCGGCTCAACTTCGACTCAACGGAATTCAATGCGGATTTTCAAAGGCGGAATTTGTTATGAAAAATGCAAACTCCTATTGGGATTCGGACATAAAAGACCAAACGATTCCAAAAGGAAGTTTGGTTATTGACTTAGCCCAACCGCAAGGGATGGTTGCAAAATCTTTGCTTGAGCCACAGCCCAATTTTGAAGATGAGTTTGTTAAGCAGGAAATGGACCGGTTCAAAAAAATGCAGGGTGAAGAAAAATATCCTTCGGCCGGATTTCCGGAGTTTTATGATGCAGCGGGTTGGTGCTTGATTTATGGGCACAATCTTAAAGCGTTTTGGTCAAGCGATTCAAGTCCATTAGAGATTCAACCGCAACTTAATTTGGTTTTGGGAAAAGTTGAAGACGGACAAGTCGGTTGGTATCTGAAAATCCATGATTGGGATGAAATGTTGGCTGCACTTGATTTGGCCAGTATGGGAGTTCGATGTCGCTACTCACCAGAAACCATGAAAGTGGGAAGCGAATCCTTGCCTCCCGGTACGGTTTATATCTTTAAAGCAAGAAATGAAGAAAACGTACGAACTCAGATTGAAACTGTTTCCGCAAATCGAAATGTGACTTTTAACGCTTTGAACACCAGTTATCCAGATTCGGGCAGAGAAGGTCCGGGAAGCGAATCCACCCGTGCCATTTCAAAATCAAAAATAGGAATTGTTTTTGGCTCCTCCGATAATTTGTCCGATATGTCTGCTATTTGGTACTTAATGGAAAAGGAGTTTGAATTACCCTTTGTTTCACTTAGTGCGAATGCAATGCGTGGAGATTTATCAAAATATAGTTGCATTATTGTTCCGAGCGGAAGCAGCGTTTCTTCAAATGATAAATTGAAGGAGTGGGTACGAAATGGAGGTTGTTTGATTTTGCTTGGAAGTCCTGAATGGGCGATTGGCGAAGGGAATTTTGTTTCTTTGAATCGAAATGAACCCGAAAAGGGAAAAGAGTTTATGTTTGTGCCGACTTCGTTGTATCGCGCAAAAGTGGATAACCGATTGTTTTTGGGATACGGAATTGAAAGTGGACAGTTTGCTGTGCCGTTTTCCGGAAATAGTGGATATCTGGCAAAGAAATCCGGTGGAGGAGTTGTTCAATTCGAATCTGACAAAAAAATAAACTTTTTATTGAGTGGTTGGACTTATGGAGAGAACACCAACGAAATTTTGGCTGGAACAGTTTGGGCACACAATGAGCCGTTTGGGAGAGGTCATGTTGTTTTGTTTTTTCAAGACCCGACTGAGCGCGCTATGTGGCCGGGTCTGTATCGCTTAGTTTTGAATGCCATTTTGTATGGACCGTCTCAATAATGATTTTGAGTGCTTCTGAATCGATTGCCGGACTTTTAAGAGCCAACCAAAATGTTCGAATTGTTCGGCGGCCTATTGAGCCACAAGATGAGATTTTGTTTGCTACGAAAGAATCGAGCCCCGAAGACGCAAAAATAGTTGAAGGGCATGAGTTTCGGACATTTAGAGTTGATTTCAGGGAGAGTGAATTTACGCACTTTTGTGATGGTTCTCAAAAAAAACGGCTTGTATTTTATGATGAAGATATGCCCGGATATTTGGGATTCGTTAACGCAGCTGTTATGGCCCGAATGGAACGAGATGTGAAAGCCCTATCGGATTTTTATGATAAGGAATTACTGATTTTTGGATTTTCTGAGAGCGATGCTCTAAAAACTTTATCATCAAATTTTCAGGTCAAAGCGATTGACAAGCCGGCGGACGTGGGAATGTCCGGTTTTGGACAGGCGATTAGTGAAGCCATCAGCATCGAACGTGAACAAATGGAAAAGAACCTGATTGAAAAGTGGATAAAGAAAAATCGATCCGGTTGGCTGCTTGTGGATGGCGGGATTTACAAGTTAAGTAAATCGTGCAATTGCTTTTCTCAAATTGTTGGGGTCGTAAAGTCTCATGCAAAACAATATTTTGCAGATTATGAAAAAACTAAAATCGTGCTTGGATTGAAACCGGGCGAAAGGACATCGGTTTTTGAAATCAACATTCCCGGATATGGAACGGCATACAGTTGGTACCTAAAGCTAATGGAGAACTTGAACGAGTCGCCTGTTTTTGGATTAGTTCGGATTGAAATGCTTCCTTATGACATCAGTATCGAATCGGCCAACCGAATTTCTTCTTGGATAATGCATGAAACAGCACCACTTTCCTTGCCGGATATGCGTTATGACCGATTGCTTTATCCGATTAGACGAGTGGAAATGTATCTGAAATCACTTCAGCCGACTGAAGCTGGATTTTATGGAATCATAGGAGCATAAATGGAACCGATAGGATTTGTTGTTGGAACTGAACAAAATCCGACGACCGCATATCATTTTTGGTTTTGGGCCATTGTCAATTCAAAATTGGGAATTGGATCCATAGTTGAAACTGTTTCGGAAAAACAAGAAAAAGTTTATGGAATTGTTGTTGAGGCATTTGCTTACAACGATGTTCCAACAGCCATGGTGGATTTTTTGGGTCGCCAAGGTGTACCTGACGATTCCGCCCCTACTGTGCGGCCTGAAATACGTCTTTTCCAAGCAGCAGTTCTTCGAAGAATTCCGGATGAACCCGTAAGTGCAGTTGGAATATCAAAAGTATTTTTGTCCGATAAACCAGGTGTCAATCATGCACTCGGAGGCGAGAAATTTGAAGGAAGAGGTATTCCGATCGGATTATATGGTTCTCTCGAACAACCTATTCCAGTGTTTGCTGACCCGGATTTTTTGATTGGACCGGAAGCGGGTCATTTGAATGTGACGGGAACAAGTGGATTGGCAGCGAAAACCAGTTATATCGAATTTCTTTTACATTCCATCTTTCAGAAATCAGCAGAGTCCGTTGCAGCAGTTGTTTTTAATGTTAAAGGCGGCGACTTGTTGTTTTTAGATCACGAATTTGGAGACGATTTTTCCGATATTGACCGAAACATGTATGCTGCATGTGATCTTGCAGTGAGTGCATTTAAGAACGTTCAATATTGGGCACCTTTTGCCGATGAAGCACGTGAAAGCGTATTGTCGCTGAGGAATCATCCCGATTTGAATGCGAATCCAACTAGAGGGTTTTGCTACGGTTTGATTGAAGCGTTGAATAACATTGAAATTCTTTTGAATCGAGAAGACATTGATGTTAAAGCAGATGCATTTTTGGGCCATTTGCGCGAAAATGTTGTCGGTAAAAAGTATGCCGTTAACTCGAACAAGACAGAGTTAGTTGTAACCTCTTTAAGGGAGTTACGAGAAATTCTGAAAGATATGATTAAGGAGGCAGAAATCAGCGGGAATGGATATTACAAATCTTATAGTGTACAAACCATAAAGAAAATTTACAATCGGTTAGACAATTTACACATCCGATTTAAGGGGCTGATTACTCACCAGCAAGATTCACTGCCACCCTTACCCAAGGAGTTTCAAGGGGGGTCTGTTCATGTGATTGATTTGTCTCAAACCGACTCGTCTGCGCAGGATTTGGTATTTGCTGCGACCATTTCTGATTTACATGAGAGAATGGAGACCCAAAAACTTGGTGTGAAGAAACTTATTGTTGTGGTTGACGAATTAAACAAATATGCACCAAGCGGTGGTAGGGAAACGCACTTACTCAATAGTCTTCGCGATATTGCTGCGCGAGGAAGGTATCTTGGATTGGTTCTTTTCGGTGCACAACAGTTTAGGTCTCGAGTAGACCCGCAAGTTGTTGGAAACTGTGCTAATTCGGCTTATGGTCACATTCAGTTAGAGGAATTGTCCAGTCCAAACTATTCAATTTATTCACAGGCCGTTAGAGAAAAGCTCGCAACCGCTGATCCGGGAAAAATGATGATTCGTCATCCTCACTTTTCTCAGCCAATTTTTGTGCGGTTCCCGCGGCCCTGTTGTATGAAAGGAAATGATGGCTTGAAAAAGTTCAAACCCCAAGAAATTGTTTCCGACCGAGAAAAATTGATTCGACTTGCAGCAGAAGTTAGCAACGGATTTGTGAAGCGGGCTGACGTTGAAGAAATATTGGAAACTACCCTGCCCTCTGACATTCAAAATTGCATATTGAATGGAATCAGAAACCTTGCAGGCGAGAGTAACTTATCCAAAGAGAGGACGATTCAAATTCTTAAATCCAGCGGCAAAAAGGGCTTATCACAAATCAAAGCGACCACCGAAGTGATTTCGGATGATGAAGACCCTTTTGCAAACTAAATTTTTGTGAAATTTTGAATTGTTGTTACGACTGATTTTTGCGTTCCTTCTTTTGAGGTAATTGTCGTTGTAATTGTAGAAGTAACGTCACCACCTGATACGATTCCGTTTTTCCCAAGCAAGATGGTTCCTTTAATCGTTACGTTTACCGAGAGTTTCGCTCCCTCTCTGGATTGCGATTGATTTTCAGTTGCCGTGAAAGTGATTTTGTAATTGGATCCTGCTTCACCAATATAAGTGTAGCTGAAAGTTATGGGTTTTCCTCTTGGGTCCGGTTGTGAAACTTTTGCTTTCCAAGTCGTATTCGGCTTTGGCGCCACTTTTGGTAATACGAGACCCATAAAAGAGCCGATTTCTATCGAAATGGATTTCCCTTCGCCTGCATCAAGTTTGAAAGTTGTTACTCCCAAGTAATTTGTTGTTTGTGTTCGTGAGGAGCCTTTCAAAGTGGCAAGCATTGCTTCTTTAAGTCCTTTTTCTAATTCGGATTTTTTGTCTTTTGGGAATTCAGTGGGCAATTCGACCGCAACTGCAGTTGCCGTGGCAGAGGAGTAACTGACGCTTATTTGTGAAGATGTTGATTTTGCACTTGTCACTTTGAGTGAAATAATCCTGGAACCGGCTTGTTTTATGACTTGCCTTTGGTTCTTAAAAGTTGAAACATTACTGACGCTTATGGATTCCTTATATTTTAATTGTTGCCCGGTCGAAAACTTGAGTCCATATCCAGTTTGGGCTATGCCTGATACCGTAAAAATCAAAGCAAAGAAGGTGAGTGATATTTTCATCTTGTTGTGTGGCAGTATACTGCTTTCCATGATTTCAGTCACCGGACTAAGCCATCACTTTGGGAGCAATGAAGTTCTTAAGAACATTAATCTTCAAATTGATGAAGGAGAAACGATGGCTATTATGGGCTCTTCGGGTGGCGGCAAAACGACTCTTCTTCGCTGTATGTCCGGATTATTGAAGCCGGTCAGTGGTCGAGTTGAAATTGCCGGTAAGTCTATCTATGATATTAGAGAATCTGAATTCGTATCGATACAGGAGAAAATCGGCATTTTGTTTCAGGGCGCTGCTTTGTTTGATTATTTAAGTGTTTTTGAAAACGTTGGGTTTGGTGTGGTTCGAAGAAACAAACTGTCTAAAGAGCAACTCAAAAATCTTGTTAAGGAAAAATTGAGTTTGGTTGGGTTGAGTGATATTGAATCGTTAATGCCGGATGAGTTAAGTGGCGGAATGCGAAAGAGAGTTGGTTTAGCAAGAGCATTGGCAACGGATCCAAAAATATTATTCTATGACGAACCGACAAGCGGATTAGATCCAATTACTGCTTATTCCATCGATTCGTTAATTCGAGAAATTGCGCAAAAACTTAATGTAACGAGTGTCGTTATTTCTCATGATCTCCACTCGGTTCTCCGAGTTTCTGACCGAGTGGTGTTTTTGGATAAGGGCGAATTGGCATTTGACGGCACTCCGAACGAATTTCATGATTCCAAAAATGAGAGAATTTTAGAGGTCATTGAAAAAGCGGAAGCCGAAACGCTTTCATCAATTAGTGGATAATTATTGCTTACCAAGTTGCCTTCTTAGCGAGATTTCTAATTCTGGAGCGCGAAATCTATATCCGGTCGCATGTAGCCAAGCAGGAACGACTTTTTGGCTTGCGAGCAGAGTATTTTCGCCCATTTCTCCAAACAATCCTCGAATGACTGACTCGGGAATAGCGAAAAATGTAGGTCGTTTCAAAATTCTGTTTAGATTTTTTGTCAGTTGTCGATTTGTAACCAATTCGGGTGCGACTACGTTGATTGGGCCTGCCAATGTTTCTGTAAATGCAGCGTGATAAATGGCACCGATTGCATCATCAATATCAATCCAGGGCATAAATTGTTCTCCCGAGCCAATTGGACCGAGAATGCCGAATTGTGCCGGTTTTAATAGTTTGGGCAAAGCACCACCCAAAGAACTTAGAATCGTGCCGAACCTTAGGTTGATGCATCTGATACCTGATTGGGCAACCGTTTGGGCTGCTCGTTCCCATTCAACCGCAACTTCAGCCAAGAACCCTTTTCCGGGGATCGACTCTTCTTTCAGTAACTCGTCTTTTCGGTCTCCATAAATGCCAACAGCCGATGCAACAAGAAACGCTTTTGGTGGGTTTTTTAGACCAAAGATTGCATTCGCAAGCGCTTTTGTTGTGTCAACTCGGCTCTTTTTTATTTCTGATTTGAAATTGGTGCTCCACTTTTTTTCTGCCACATTGGCTCCGCTCAAGTGAATAAAAAAGTCGAAATTTTCAAGTCGTTCTAAATCTGTGACAGGCTCGTACGGGTTCCAATTGATTTCATTTTCTTTCGCTTGTTTTCTAACAAGCCGAACAACTTCATGGCCGGCGGCAGTTAGAAAAGCACTCAGTGAAGTACCAAGCAATCCGGTTGATCCTGAAATCAAGAATCGTTTGCGTTCGCTTGGATATTTGGACAAAAATTCCAATTCGGATTTACATTGCGAATGTCGATAAGTAAACATCCGCTGAAGTTTTCTCTGTACAAAATGATGCCCGAAATACTCTCCGATAAAGCCAAGCGGTAACCGGTAAACAATTTCGTCGGTCAGCCAGCTGGATTTTGAGTCAATTTCTTGAAATCCATGAATATGTTCCCACTTTGAAAATGGGCCTTTTGTTTGGACGTCTGTAAATTGGAATCCGGTAATCAGATTGCGATGTTCCGATATCCATGTTTTTTTGAATGGACCTAACTTTATTTTCAATTCAACTTTCGTTCCATCGGCGAGCCCTCCTTCCTGTCTAACGATTTCAACCGGGTCCCAGGGAGGCATGAGCCTTTGGAATGCGCCCGGTCTCGAATACCAATTGAACAAGATTTCACGATTAACCGAAATCCGAGATTTTGCGAAAAAAGATTGATCCATGAGGGTGGTGGAACTGTTAGTCTGCAACGAGTCCTCAAGTTCTGACGTCCAAAATGAGGGTCCCATCGCAAACATGAGTGAATACGACCAAAAAACGTCCAAACCAGGTGTTCATGCCTCTGTTTTTGCGGACAGATATCTAAATGCTTTATTGGACGGGAATGCGGAAATGGCAGCCGCAGTTGTAGACAATGCGATCAACGAAGGCCTGACTCATTGCTCTATTTATATGCAAGTTTTTGCTCCTGCGTTGGACAAATTAGGGGAACTTTGGCAAAAAAGGCGAATCAGCGTCGCTACGGAACATTTAGGAACCCAAATCACCTTTCAGCAATTGGACCGATTGCGATCCGGCAGTAAGTGCAAACCGCGCATTGGACTCAAGTCTGTGGTTACGACTCCCGAAGGCGATTTACATACTGTCGGCGCAAGAATGGTCGCTGATTTTCTCAAAGTGGATGGATGGGACGTGGACTTTCTTGGAGCCAGTGTTCCCGCAAACGACTTGGTCGAGTTTGTAAAGAATAGAAAGATTGACCTCGTTGTCTTTTCAATCAAACTACCTGAATGCATTGAAACGTTAAATATAACTATTGGGTTGATTAGAAAATCGAACCCGCAAGCGAAAATTGCCGTTGGAGGGACTGCAGTAACAAAGAAATCCGGTCAAATCAAAGCGGACGTTGTTACGTCAGATGCACTGGAAGCATTGCACCGTGTTCGTGAATTGTTTAATGTTAATTTCTGTTCTGTAAGTCTTAATGATTTTTTGCAACGTCTTGGTAAAAGAATTCAACAACTGAGGCATAAACAAGGTTTAAGTCAAAGTGAATTAGCAGAATTAGCCGGCCTTGACCGGACTTATATTAGTTCGGTCGAACATGGCAAACAAAATGTTTCAATCGCAGCAATCCTCAAAATTGCCTGTGCTTTTGATGTTTCCATTGAATCACTCTTGGTTGAAGATATTAGAGCAAAAAAATAATGCCGTCATTCATGTTGATTGACGGCATTCGATACGCTTAGTTGGCTTGGTTGTATACGGTGAACTTAACCATGTCGGTTTTCATTCTAAATGATTGCCCATCTGCCCTGGTTGCAGTTAACTGACAGTGGAATTCACCCCATCCGTTTACGAATCGGTCAGCATTTGCAGAAACGGTTATGGTTTGTGTTGTATCCACATCGCTTAGCACAATGTTGCCAACCGTTTCCCATTGCCAACCGAGTTTGTTCAACATTTTGACGGTTACAACAGTACCGGCCAACGACGAATTGCTTTCGATGGTTACCGCAACTTTTCGAACGTTTACATTGTTGACGGCGTTTGTAAATGTCATCCATTTTGCAGTTGCCGCACTTGCATTAATGTCAAGCCAAATATTGTTGCTTGATGTGAACGACGGTATCGTTCCGCTCACCAAATTTCCTTGATTGACTTCAAGGTAAACGGGTTGATAATCGGTTGCAACCAAATTAACCGGATTGCCACCGATAGGTACTCCGCCGCTGTTCAAGAGCGCTTTTTGAACGTTTATTCTTCCCATGTAGCTGATGGCTCCGATTGCATCACAATTACTAACAATTCGAGAACGAATGGTTGAAACAGACGTGTTAGGGCCTAATTGTGAAAACAACAATGCTGCCAACCCCGCAACCTGTGGAGTTGACATTGAAGTGCCTGAATAACTTCCATATTGCCCGTTAATGGTT
>CAZJKW010000012.1:0-16585 GCA_964546835.1 uncultured Fimbriimonadales bacterium | reverse complement strand
GGCAGTGTCTACCCAAGTTCCAAAAGTTGAAAAATAAGACAAAGCATCATTTGAGTCAGTGCTTGCAACGGCGATGCACTCTTCATAAAATGCCGGATACTGCCCGTTTGGAGTTGGGCTGTTTCCGGCGGCCGCAACAACCACGCAACCTTTGTTTTGGGCATAAGTTACGGCGTCCTGCATTGATTGGCTGTACATAGGCCCACCAAAACTCATTGAAATTACTTTTGCGCCATTGTTTGCAGCCCAAATGATTCCGTTTGCAATAATCATGTCATTACCTGATCCCGTTGAATCAAGTACTTTCACAGGCAAAATGTAAGAACCAAAAGAAACTCCAACCGTTCCTATTCCATTGTTGCCTATTGCTGCGGCAATACCGGCGCAATGAGTACCGTGACCATAATCGTCGTTTGGATCGTTATCGTTGTTAACAAAGTCCCATCCCGGTACTAGCATTTTCGACAGTTCAGGGTGACTTGTCGAAACGCCTGTGTCAACAATTGCAATAACACTTTTGGTATTGATTCGATGAACATCCCATCCAGCAGGTGCTGCAATTTTTTGTAAATGCCACTGCTGCGCAAATAAAGGGTCGTTCGGAGTGTAGAACGCTTTTCGAACATAGTTTGGCTCAGCAAACTCGAAAGATGGTTGACCTAAAAAATATTGAACGGCATCGCCGATATTTTTGTTTTTTGGTATTTGGATTTTGTAAACACCAATTTGAGGAATACTTTCAACAACTTTTGAATTGTAGGTCATAGTCGAAACCAGGCCAAAAATTTCATTGCCCGGTTTGAATTTGACGAGAATTTCACCTGACTTAAATTCCGGAAAATCATTTTGAGAATAACTATTTACAAATGCTGCGGCCAGCAGCAATCCAAAACAAAACTTTGCGCGTATCACTTCAATCTCCTGCCCTGGCGGAAATCCACCGCCAAAATACTGCCCGGCACTATTGTCGGGCAAATTGCTTAAAACACGAGACGTCCACGGTTCCTAACTTGTTCCCGCAGCCCTTTTCATTTTGGAATCTTCGATAGCCGCCTGAAGGGTATGGATAGCTTTCTCTGTGCCAGCCAACAGGTCGCTTTTGACTTCGAATTCCGCCATATCCGGGCGGAACCTCCTGCCCGGAAAGGTCCTCAAAAGTTGGTTTACTGCCTTGATTGGCATTTCTCGGCCTTTTAAGAAATAGATGGTCAACTTTCCGCCGTGGCTGTCTATTCTTCTGATTCCGAGATCGCCGGCCCTGATTCTCAGATTCATTAGAACAATGGCCGCAAGCGCAGGTTCTGGCAACGGTCCAAATCGGTCTTTTAGTTCCGCCTCTACTTCTGCGACTTCTTCATAACTACGAGATTCCATTAACCGCTTGTAAACAAACAATCTCTGACTTTGATCAGGAACATATTTTGTTGGCAGAAAGGCACCAATAGGAATTTCAAATGAAGGCAATTGGTTGAGTTCAGGCGTTTCATTTAAGTTCACGCTCGTCATCCTCGCTTCCGATTCACCACCCTTTTGAATTGCATTTCTCAACTGTTGCACAGCTTGATTGATTAAGTGGACATACATTTCATATCCGACAGTTGCCATAACTCCGTGTTGTTTACTTCCCAGTAATTCCCCGGCTCCTCTAATCTGCAAATCACGAAATGCTAATGAATATCCCGAGCCGAGGTCGCTGAATTCTTGCAACGCTCTTAATCGTTCGAAAGCGTTGTCAGTCAAATTTTTTCCACTTCTATAAAACATATACGCGTAGGCCTGTCGGTCGCTTCTACCGACACGGCCTCTCAATTGATATAGTTGCGCTAAACCTAACTTGTCTGCACCATCAACAATAAGCGTATTCGCATTCGAGTTATCAATCCCATTTTCAACAATTGTTGTCGAAACGAGAATATCAATGTCGTGATGAAAAAATGCGGTCATGATGGGCTCTAATTCGTCTGCAGTCATTTGACCGTGCGCAACTGCAATCCTTGCATTTGGAACTAATTTCTGAATTTTTTCGGCAATATGGCGAATTCCATCAATTCGATTGAATACGTAAAATGCTTGTCCGCCGCGAGATAACTCCCTTAACAATGCTTCTCTGGCAAGTTGATCACTAAAAGGCCTGACAAATGTTCGAATTGGCATTCGACCCGGAGGCGGGTCATTAATCTGGCTCATTTGCCGAATGTCCATCAGCGCCATGCTTAGTGTACGTGGAATTGGCGTAGCGGTAAGGGTAAGAAAGTCAGCACTTGCGCGCAAATCTTTTAGACGTTCCTTATGTTTGACTCCAAACCGTTGTTCTTCATCAACAATCACAAGCCCAAGGTTTTTGAATTTAACAGCCGGCTGCAACAAAGTATGAGTTCCAATAACGATGTTTACTTCACCGGACTCTAATCCTTTTAACGTGTTTGCCTTTTCCTTAGAATTTCTAAATCGGTTTAGAACATCAATTCTTATTGGATAAGGAGCCAATCGCTCTTTGAAAGTTTCAAAATGCTGGTCTGATAGAACCGTTGTCGGACATAGAACTGCAACTTGTAGATCGGATTGGGCTACTTTGAAAGCAGCCCTAATTGCAACTTCGGTCTTTCCAAATCCAACATCACCGCAAACGAGGCGATCCATTGGATAATTTCCTGCCAAGTCTTTCTTAATTTCGTTAATTGCTTTTAACTGGCTTTGTGTTTCAATCCATTGAAACGATGCTTCCATTTCCGTTTGCCAGGGAGTATCTTGCCCGTAACTTGGCCTTGTTTGTGAAGCGCGCTTGGCATAGATTCTTATCAAATCTCTGGCCAAATCTTCGGCTCCTTTTTTCGCATTTTTTAAGGTGCGTTGCCAGTCGGAACCTGTTATTCTGTGTAACTGCGGTGTGCCGTCGGTAGGGCTTAGATATTTTTGAATTCGATCTAATTGATCTGTTGGAACCAATAGTTTATCAGGCGGCAAATAGTCTAAATGCAAAAATTCTTTATTTACTCCTTCGTCTTCTCGAACAACTAAACCGCGGTAAATGCCGATTCCGTATTGAATGTGCACTACGTAGTCGCCCGGCTTCAAGTCGAGAACGCTGGCGATTGGCGCGCCTTCACTAAATCGTCGTTGCGGCAATCTTAACCGCTTAACTCCGAACAGCTCTGCATCGGTCAGCAAGGCAAATTGACTAACAATGTCAATAAATCCACCTGCGAGATTTCCATGCAATAGGAATGGACTATCGCTATCCTCATCTTCTGATATAAAAATGTTTAGCCCTTTGAGTACTTCTTTTGCACGAGTTGGCTGGTCGGTCGAAACAAAGATTTTTGTGTTTGTACTTTTCCAAGACTGAATCGCTTTTGCAAGTGCAGTGCCTTGCCCACGATAACTCTCAAGAGAACTGGTGGAGATATCGGATTCAGATTGCTGTTTAAACCAATCTGGGACATCTCTAACGGTTGTCAATGCAATTACTTTTTTTCCATTAACCAGTTTTTTGTGATCTAACAAGTATTCCACGGCATCAATTTTTAAGACTTCACCTTTTTCATGTCGATGTTGAAGCGCCTGATGTAAACCCTCTCTGGAAATTTCAGATTTGATTTGTAATTCCAACGGCTCATCCAAAAATGTAATTTTTTCACTAGCATAATCCAAAAGGCATGCAGAGTTTGATTCAATTAAGGGTTGATAAAGATCTAACCGGTCGAAGTACTCGCCTTTTTCGATTAACTTTGCATCCGAAAATGCCGATTGAATTAGGGATTCTTTTGCCTCATTATCTAAATCTTCGGCTTGTGTATTTGCCAGATTGATGATCGTATTTGAAATGCCATCGTTCGAGGTGTTAAACAAAACGGATCTCGCCGGAATGATTCTCACCGATTCCGCTGGCATAATGCTTCGTTGTGTTTCTGGGTCAAATCTGCGCAAACTTTCAATGGAATCTCCAAAGAATTCGATTCGTGTCGGCAATTCGCTTCCGCCGGGAAAAACATCCACAATCCCTCCGCGATACGAAAATCCGCCATGTCGCCGAACCGGGTCTTCCCGTTCGTAACCCATGTGACTCAAATCCTTAACTAATTCATCCACGCTGACCTCGCGACCAACTTTAATGTCTAACATTTGTTTGCGAAACTTTTGCGGTTCCGGACATCGTTCCAATGCAGCAGCGCTGCTTGCAATTACAATCGTTGGTTGATTTGAAAGGAGTGATGCTAAAGCACCATTTCGTTCCGAAAGGGCAAACCGCTCAGGCGACCCATCATCAAAAATGGTGGACTGAGAGGACGGAAACTGCCTAATCAAGCTCGGCGGAATGCCTGCAATGGATAACTTTGCTTGCCATTGGAGTGCCCTTTCATAATCAGGGGCGACGATAACCATCTTTCGCTCCGCATCATCTAGTCGGAACCAAAGTGACGCAACGAGGAGGGCATGGGACTCAGAGCAAGCGGAATGCCAAAGTTGCGTGCCAAATTTAAGTTCTGGAGTAGAAAGGGAACGCACCCAGTCTCGGACGTGCATCTTTTCTAATTTTACCTGGTCATAATTGAAGACAAGGGCGGAACAAGTGATGGACGAGAACAAGACTTTAGCTTCAATCTTTTTAGATTCATGTAATCGTTGGGGTTCCAAGCCAGCTCTTTTTCATAAAATTAAAGGCAAATACGACGCAATTCATTATGCCGATTTAGAACATGAAGTCTTTCGGGCGGCAAACGCATTGGCAAGTGTTGGGGTTGAATCTGGGAAAGTAATTGCGATTTTTGCCGAAAATTCAAAGCATTGGGCAATTTTAGATTGGGCTGCATTAACACTGGGTGCAGTCGTTGTGCCCATTTATCCAACTCTATTGGAAGATCAAGTTGGATATATTTTGAAAGATGCCAACGCAATGATTCTGTTTGCAGGTGACATTAAATTAGCAGAGTTAGCCGAACGGGCAACCAAACAATCAAATTCAAACTGCACCGTTGCAATATTACATGGCGCATCGGGCGGAAGAATCAATTTTCAAGAGCTTGTACTTGCTGCTGATTCCGTTATTGAAAAGTCTGAATGGAAAAAAAACGCGAGTGAGATTAATCCGGACAACTTGGCAACCATCATTTATACAAGTGGTACAACCGGCGAGCCAAAAGGCGCAGAGTTAACCCATAGAGCATTTGCATTCTTATGTACGACCGTATTGAGAAATTTGCCTGTCAGTCACACAGATAGGTTTTTAAGTTTTCTTCCGCTTTGTCATGTATACGAAAGGATGGCTGGTCACTTTTTGCCAATCTCCGTTGGAGCGGAAATTGCTTACTCTGAATCGCTTCGAACTCTTGCGCAAGACATCATCTCAGCAAAACCAACCATTATTTTAACGGTTCCCCGGTTCTTAGAAAGTGTTCGTAACAAAATAACAACTTCAGTTGCAGAAGGACCCGCATGGAAAAGAAAACTTTTTGAAACCACTGTATCCCGCGGACTTGAGAGAGTCAAGTCAAATCTTAAGCCGGTCGGAATGTTTGGGAATCTGCTTGACAAATTGGTAGGTTCCAAAATTCGAGAGCGGTTCGGAGGAAGAATTCGCTTTTTAGTTAGCGGAGGAGCAGCGTTGCCCGCAGATTTAGCCGAGTTTTACGCCTCGTTTGGAATTTGCGTTATTCAAGGATATGGATTAACTGAAACTGCTCCCGTTATTTCCATTAATCATCCTGACAGGTCGGTGCATACAAGTGTCGGTGAAATCCTCAGCGGAATAGAAGTAAGTATTGCTGACGATGGCGAAGTTTTGATGAAAGGCCCGAATCTAATGCTCGGATATCACAACAAGCCCGAAGATACAAAGCAAGCCATAGACGCTGACGGTTGGTTTCATACAGGAGACTTAGGAAAGTTGGAAGGAAATCGACTTTGGATTACGGGACGCAAAAAAGACATTATCGTAATGGCAAATGGAAAAAATGTAGGACCTGAACGAATTGAAAACCTAATTAAAGCAAGTCAGTACGTTGAAGAAGTCATGGTGTTCGGTGACGACATGGATTATCTTGCGGCCCTCATTGTTCCAGTAACAGAAATGCTCAAACACTTTTGCCAAGAAAATGGTTTAGATACTTCACACTTAAATGAAATCGTCGAATATCAACAAGTCAGGGAGCTGTTCAAAAAAGAACTTGAGTCGGCAAACAAGCAATTGCCGGAGTTTGAACGCGTTAAAAAATTCGTCATTTTGCCTTGCACATGGTCCCAAGAAACAGGAGAAATCACTCCCACGTTAAAAGTTAAACGTCGCGTAATTCGTGAAAAATTCGCAAAAGAAATCGCTTCAATCCGTTAACCGCCATCTGCAGGAGGCGGAGTCGGAGGAGGCGTGGTTCCAATTGGCGGTAACGAGTTTGGATCGTTGGGAGTATCTTCAGGCGTCTCCGGTGCTGCGGGGCCACGTGCAACAATACGAGTTGACGGACGATAGTAACTGACACCCAAGTTTTCTCTTTTTATCTCAACGCCGTTTTTCTTGACAATCCGCCAAGTTACACAGCGATAACCACCACTACCCTTTTCAATTACTTTTTCTTTCCCGGGTGGTAACGAAGCATCATCAACATACTTAACACCATTTCCCCAACTCGAATGATTGGTTGTAATGACTTCCACCGAAATTCCGTCCGGCTTTTTGCCCAATATTGTAAAAGTGATGCTGCTGGTTCCTGCACTGGAAACAATGGCAATCGGCGTTTCATAGGGGTTGGTAAATTTCAAATCAATGGAACCCCAAGAAACCGTTGCGTCACGACCACGTGGCACATAAGCAACCGGCATCGAATGGTTTTGTCGTTGCTTGATTTTCAAATTTGCAAAAAGTGCAGCATTGTATAGCGTGGTCGAAACTTGGCAGGCTCCCCCGCCTTCTCCCATTTCATGTTTGCCATTAACATAAATAGGAGCAATTTTGTACCCATTTTCGATGCTTCTTTCGCCAACCGTATCGTTGTAACTAAAAGTCTCACCGGGCAGCAAAATAACGCCGTTGATTTTTGACGTTGCAAGCCGCACATTACTTGAGCGGTTTGCGGCACCCGCATTAAACTTTGTTGTATACGATGCAACCACTTCGGTGATTTGGTCCAAATCATTGGAAGAAATTCTTGGTTTGTCGGACTTCATGGGCAATTCAAACTCATCTATTCCGGATCGAACTGCATCCAGTGCGGCATCCCCAACTTTGTCAACTTCCAATGTAAATCCGGGAATCTCCTCTTTTCGAATAACTTCGCCGCCAACGTACTGGATACTTGCGGGTCGCTTAGGACTGGAATTTTCCTTTACAAATGCAAGCAATTCTGCAAAGTCAGACTTTTCATTTGACCAATAAACCTTTATCTCGGATTTGCCATTCTTTTTTCCTAACAAACTATCCAAATAGGAATCAAACGGCATGTTGGACAGGGTGGCGGTCCAATCGGGTTTGATTCCCAACTCCTCTAACGTCATCGGGTCAGGATTCTTGTTTAAGAATTTAGAAACCGGCTTAATCTCTTTTGCTTTTTCCGTGCTCCACCAAGATTCCAATTTCCTAAGGACTTGGTCTTTTGTCAGGCCTCCGAAGTGTATGCCGTCAAGAGTTGTCCCCTCTGAAACTTTTGGTTCCTGAAGTAACGCAAATGCGGCAAAACCGCCCACCCCGCAAAAAACGATTGTCAAAACAATCAATACAACTTTTTTCATAGCCCTCTTAGCCTTGTCTCCAGGTGGTTCCTTCCACGCTGTCTTCCAACTGAATTCCAATCTCTTTCAAATCATCTCTCACTTGATCAGCAAGCGCAAACTGTTTTTGCTCACGCATGGCTTTGCGCCAGCCAATGACCAATTCCATTAGCCGATTCATTTGATCGGAGCCAATTGATTCTTGTTCCATCGGTATTCCAAGTTTTTCAGTCATCCATTCCGCTGTTCTTATCAACGCCAAAGTGCGCTCACGTTGTTCCATATCACCTTTGGCAACCTGTTCATTCAGTTGGCCCACCGTTTCGTGCAAGGAAGCAATGGCTGACTGGGTATTGAAATCATCGTTCATTCCTTCAGAAAACTTCGCTACCATTTCGTCAACAAGCCCCTCACTGGTTGGCTCACCGATGCTCTGTTTCGCGCGCCGAAGCGCTCCCGAAATCCGCTGATATGCCTGTTGTGCCTCAATCATTCTGGAATCCGAGTACTCGACGGGCGAACGATAACTCGCTCCAAGTAAAAAAAGACGTACCGCGCCGGCAGAATATTTCTCGATTGCCTCACGAACCGATAAAACGTTACCGACCGATTTACTCATCTTGTCGCCTGAAAGTTGAACCGCACCCCAATGCATCCAAATTCGCGCAAACTCGGCTTTGCCTAAATACGCTTCCGATTGGGCAATTTCATTTTCATGATGTGGAAATCGCAAGTCTGTTCCGCCGGCATGAATGTCAAAATTCGCACCCAATTCTTTTAATGAAAGCGCAGAGCATTCAATGTGCCATCCCGGACGCCCTTCACCCCATGGACTTTCCCAACTCGGTTCGCCGGGTTTTGCCGATTTCCAAAGCGCAAAATCCATCGGATTTTCTTTTCTTTCATCAATTTCAATTCGAGCCCCTGCCTGCATATCTTCCAATTTTCGATTACTCAATTTTCCGTAATCGGGCATCGAATGAACGCGAAAATAAACATCGCCATCAACCACATATGCGTTCCCGTTTTCAATTATTTTTTCAATCATTTGAATGATTGAATCCATGTTTTTTGTCACATAAACCCATCTGGCAGGGGTAACGCGCAACCGTTCTAAATCTTCAATGTACATTCGCCCATATTTTTCTGCAACGGCGGATGCCTCTATTCCTTCTTCAGCGCTCTTTCGAATGATTTTGTCGTCAATGTCCGTAAAATTCTGAACAAAATCCACTTCAAAACCCAAATGGTTAAACCAACGGCGAATAACGTCAAAAAGAACGGCTCCGCGCATATGCCCAATATGAGCCGGCGCCTGTGGAGTTAGTCCGCAAGCATAGATAGACACGTGACCCGCATCACGCGGCATGAAGTCAACCGTCGTTCGAGAAAGGGAGTCGTAGATTCGCAATTGAGACACGTCTGATTGATTTTACTCGGTGGACGAGAGTCCACGTTTTTTATCCACCCGGTATTAGGCCTTTCAGCACATCTTCCATTCCCATTCCCGGCACTGCCGTTTTCGAGCCGCCGGTCTCAAAATACAAGTCGTATTGGTTCGGAGCACCATATTTGTCGCAAATCGCTTGGACCAAATCTTGTGCCTTAGAGACCGGTTGGTCTACCGTTTTGTAACTCTCACCCTGCATTTTCATTAGTTCCGAAATGTCCATGCTCTGATTAGTAATCGCGTTCCCCAAAACGGAAATAAGTTTTGTTGTGCTTTCCATACAACCAATCAACGCCGAGGAATACAAATCCGAAATGGGCAAACACTCTTCGGGTGGAATCACGGATTGAAAATCACGGATTAAGTTTCGAAATTCTTTGTCAACGGACTCCACTAATTTGGATGAGTCCGCGCTTCGACCTTTTTTGAATTGACTCGCTCTCTCATCCGCAGTTTCTGGCTCGTCTTCTGTCAAATCCAAGATTCGATTGCTATAAAGTTCTTGTATCTGAGAATTCAACTTTCCTAACATACTGTTTTGCAATTCAACCCGCGAATCGTCAACGCGTTTCAAATGCTCCAGCCATAGCCGAACATCTTCCGGCAATGCACCTTTCTGAACACTCACTTTTTTATCTTTGGGTTCAATTTCGCCGGATAATTCTAATGCACGGCTATTTTGCGAACCACCGATTTTCAAATAACCCCCATAGGCCAAAAAAATCGTCGTCAATCCAACAATCAAAATCCCCACAAGATAAGGCAAAAATCGTTGCTTAAAACCCGGAGGAATAACCGAGTTACCGCACTGGCTACAAAATGGCGAGCCCTCTGTAATGGCGGAGTTGCATTTACGGCAAACGTTCATAACAACATCATTTTGACGGCTTGACCGCAGCCTTAGGTTGCTTTCAGCATCGCTTTCCAGCCCGAAACCTTAAACAAAGAAAGCCAGCCGCCTCCGGCAAGCAACCCGCAAAACGGCAAGAAAGTCATCACATAAGCAAGGGATGTCACAACAAAACGAAGTCCATGATTTCCCTCTAATCCTGAATATTTCTGCACCAAAATCCCTATAAAGCAAGCAGGCACAGCAGAAAAAACAGCCGGGCACAGATTCCGGAAAAATTCAGAAACCCTTATCGGAAATGCTCGAATCAACCAAAAACCCGCAGCCACAAAAGAAACCCCGCTATAAACCAAAACCAAAAGTGCGGCCGCTTCCGGTGTCGAAGCGGGAGTTAAACCAAACAAAAGCAATCCGGCTGCAACTGCCAAAGTAATCCACCAAGTTCCGGCAGCCGCATAAGATTTCCCGACTGCCAACATTGCGTTGGTACAAACAAAAGTCCATCCACGCAAAAAAACCGCAAACGCAAGAAGTTGGGCCACTGCGGTGGAAGGCCCGCCTTTTTCAACAAACAACAAAGGCAACAAATCCGGTGAAACAACAAACAGCCAGGCAGCAATTCCAATAGAAATCAGTCCAATGGATTTGATCGCACGCAAAGTGATTTCTGCCGCTTTGACTAAGTTATTTTGGTGATTGGCAATAATCGGAAAAATCGTGTTGTTTGCAGCATGCGCCATGTAAATCGTTGGTGACGTTGCATTAAATCCTAATCGAAAATACCCAAGAGGCGCCGCTTTCATAACAAAGCCAATCATCATATCGGTAAAGGAATCCAGTGAACTGCTCGGAAAATTGGAACTCAATATTCCCATTCCGCGACGGGATAATGGTGATGCAACGCTTTTGTCAAATCGAAATTTCGGAATGTGTAATGCATAAAAGTTAAAGGCAACGGCACTAACCAAACTTCTTGTTAAATACATGATAATCATTGCCCACTGCTTTTCCTCTTTCGGCAATACAAAAAGGCATATCATTCCGACAATCATTCCTACAATAACTCCAACAGATTCCGATATCGCATTTTCTTTAAATCTCAATCGTCTCAACAACAGTGCAGTAGGTACTAATTTGAAACTGTCAATCAATAATGAAAAACTAAGAACCAACAACAATTCACTCAGGCCCGGCGAAACGTTCCAATAGGGCAATGCAAAAGCGACTCCTACCAATACCAATGTCCAAAAAACGCCTGCGGTAAAACTCATCCAAAAGACCGTGTCTTGCGCATCTTCGTCTTTCCCTTGAAAAGCAATAAACGCTTGCATCACCCCGGAGTGTCGCAAAACGTCCACAAACAAAACAAACGCCAAAGCAAAACTGACTAACCCATACTGCTCAGCCGACAAAACCCTCCCGAAGACGAGCGTCGCAACAAACATGACACCCCTCTGTCCCAATTGACCAAAGGCCTGCCACACAAACCCTTTCATTGCCGTTTGTTTTAAGTTGCTCAAGGAATGCTCATTTTGCAGAATCGGGAGTTATCTGCTACCTTAGTATCGGTACAAGACGGTGGAGGAGAAAAGATGACTCGAACTATAGTCCTTTTCGGAAGGATGACCGAAGCAATGCCCTCGGAAGAAGACGGCAGTATGACCGTTCCCTGGAAGGAGGCGTTCAATTTTCAAGAGAACGCCGGTTATATGATTTCTGCCGCTTTCGAAAATGCGGTGGTAGTGCCCGTAAACAGCACGCACGGAACGGGAGAGACGGCAGCCGTTCGATTAGGAATTGACCGAACCAAAATGAACTTTCGGGGCTTTACGGTTCATATGTGGCTGGGCGACAGACCCTATCATCCGGCACACATCAATGAACAACTCGAATCAATTGACTTTGATTGGATTGCATTCATTCCATGCTCCGCAATGTTGACGTAATCAGTTCTTCTTTGCTCCGGCTTTTATCCACGCATCAATTTTGTTTGTTTGAGACGTCGACAATGGAGCCATGTTCATCGGCATTCGCGGCGTCTTTGTGCCACGAATAAACTGCATCAACCGACTGTTCCTTGGATCGCCCGGTTTAACAACTTTTCCATGCTCTCCGCCTTTCATCAAATTTTCATACGTATCTAATCTTAATTTTTCCGCCGCTTGAGGCCCTGTGTGACAAGCAACACATTTCGCTTTCAAAATCGGCAAGATGTCCGCCTTGAATTTTGGCGTGGTCGTTCCTTGTGCATCGGCAACCTGTGCAAATCCAAAAAATCCGGCAATCGCCGCCATCAACATCAAAGGTCCAATCCAGTTTTTCATTATTTTCTCCGTTATTCAGTTAGTGGAAGTTTTTTCTTCACTCCATATCTGCTCAAAAATCGTCACCATCTTTTCAAGTGCTTCAAAGCCGCCGTCCCAAAAATTCGGGTCTTCTAAGTTTACGCCCACAACGTCCATAAGTTCCTGAGGCGTTTTAGATCCACCTAATGTCAGCAACTGAATGTATTTGGCAGCAAAC
Source organism: uncultured Fimbriimonadales bacterium (assembly GCA_964546835.1). Taxonomy (GTDB): domain Bacteria; phylum Armatimonadota; class Fimbriimonadia; order Fimbriimonadales; family ATM1; genus JAHCHL01. The sequence continues at coordinate 4,064 of CAZJKW010000012.1, read as the reverse complement.
TCACTTCCCCCAACTTTCGCTTTCTGATACAAAGAAAGCGCCAAAAGTTCCCCAAAAGAATACGCATATACGTAAAACGGAACCGCAATAAAATGGCTCACATAGGACCACCAACTTCGATGCTGTTCGCCTAACTTTACTGACTCACCAAACATTTCTTGCAAACTGTTATGCCAAAGTTCGCCGAATTCTTCCGAAGTTAGTTCACCTTCACTTCGACGTTTTTCATGACAATTTCTTTCAAATCGAAACATCGCGGCTTGTCTAAAAATCGTCGCAAAAATCCCTTCTATTTTTTCAGCATAGAGTGCCAATTTATCCTTTCGCTCAGCATCCTTAACCAAACTGTCAAATACCAACATCTCGCCGAATGTACTCGCCAACTCTGCCATGGGTAAAGTCGGATGATAGTTCAGCAAACTCTGTTTGCGACTAAAACTTGCATGAATTCCATGTCCCAATTCATGGGCAAGCGTCATCACATCATCCATTTTGTTCATGTAACTCATAAATACAACCGGATGCAAATCAGGTGTGTTGCCGCTACAATACGCACCTCCGCCCTTTCCCGGCCTTGGTTCTGCATCAATCCAATGTTTAACAAAAAATTCTTCTGTCGCCGACTTCATCTCCGAAGACATCGAACCAAACGCATCCAAAATCATCCGCTTTGCATTATCAAAATCAACGGTTTCTTTCGTTTCAAACAACGGAGCATAGCGGTCAATGTGAGTTAATTCCGGTAACCCAAGTATTTCGCGTTTCACATTGTAAAACCTGCTGACCAGCGAAAAATTGGCAACACATTTGTTAATAACCAAATCAACAATCTCTTTGCTTAACTCGTTTTCCATATGCCGACTCTGTTCCGGCACCGAATATCCTCTTAAATCATCTTCAATTTTTTTGTCTTGCAAAAGGTTGTTATAAGTAAAAACCAAAACCCTTTCACACTCTTTCAGCCCCGAACTCAACGAATCCGCCGCCGCTTGCCGCTTGCTTCGAATAGGCGACCTCAACGCATCCAAAACCGCAGTCAAACTAACCTCTTCGCCTTCTAACCTAAAAACATGGTTTGCCGTAATTTCTTCATGCAACCGAACCCATGCTCTGCATCCAGTATTCGCTGTTTTTTCTAATAACACTTCCTCTTTTTCGCTCATCCGGTGTTTTGTAAAAAGCCGCGCTTTATGAATATAATGTTCATAATTCGATAACAAGCCACCTCCAAACAAAGAATTCATTTTTTCATCGGGAATTGCTACCAATTCCAATTCAAAAAACATTAACTTCACTTGGATTTCACTAGTCTCTTCCATCATTTTTTGCATGAATGCGCCCAGTTTAGGGTCACCGGTATTGGTTGTAAATACCAACTCCGCAAAAGTAACCGGTTTTGAAAGTTCTTGACCAATGGACTCCAATTCTTGAATCGCTTCCAATAAAAATGTCGCCGTAATATCGGGCGAATTAATCCTTCCGCGATATTTCTCGGCAAACTGGTCCGAACGCAATGAACATTCAGACAAAGTGGCTTCAATCTTCGGGTCATCAATTCCCGAAAACAATCGGGATAAATCCCAACGAACGGATGGATAGGTAGGTTCGGCAACGCTGCTCATTTGATTTCCTTCTGGCGCCCTCGGAGGGACTCGAACCCCCGACGCCTTCCTTAGGACGGAAGCGCTCTATCCCCTGAGCTACGAGGGCGCAGGCGCAAAGAATACCTCCCGACACTTTCAGGTAAACCCATCTACGATGCATCAACCCGTCGAAGTTCTCGCCACCGGAAATTCATCTCTAAATGCATTATTGCAATCGCACCCTTTTGTGCAATTAGAAGAGTTCACCAACGGCGAAAATCACATCGAATTTCGTAGAAACGCTTGGAATCGCGAAATCTTCCAATCGCATCCGGCAATCTACGGTGAATACGGATTAATCGAGTTAATGGACAACAATCCGCTCGTTTGTGCCGACAAAGCATCCGCACCCGGAGCAGCCGCAACCCTCGGTCTCATTGCGCTCGGTCCCTTATCAAAAGCCGGAATTCTTATGGAAAGACCAAATGCTTTGTTCTCGTTTGATGGTGATTACGATGAATTGGATTTGGCAATGAAATCCGTTGGCTGGAATGACGGCGTCACTTGCGCAGGAGACCCGCTGGATTTTGGTTCCGTCCTTTCAGGCACTTTTCTAGCAATTGTGAATGCACAATCCGAACTTGAAATCGAAGAACTCTTTGAAGAAGCATACGGCCGCTCATTCTTCGTTCGTAAATTCCAAATGAACGAACTGCACCCAAAAAAGGTTGAAAAATCCCCATTCGCGCATTACGCTTTATCTTTAAGCCCCGAAGGAATCTTGCGAATTCAAGTCATCGCCGACGAAAACGGTAAATGCGGTGCAGCCCAAATGATGCATCTACTCAATATCATGTGCGGATTCGAGGAAGATTGCGGCACCAGGCAATAAGACTTATTTTTTTGCGAAAGCCGGAAAACCTTCGAACATCTTTATCGTCATAAACTTCCAAATCTGTGGAACAAACCTAACAAGGTATCAACAGAAACCATGCCACGTTGGAGCGTCAGCGAAGAACATCCGCTTCGAGATTTTTTCAGAAGTCTCGTTCATGGCAGTTTGCACGTTCAAATGGGTCTTGAAGACCAGGATGTTGAGGATTATCTTTCCGGTCTCATTACTGAATACGTGCATTTGAATGCTGCCGGATTTGAAATTGACGGCGAACCCGTTGAAGAAATCATCGCTCTTGCAGAACATGGCGACGTTCGGCAAAAGGCACCGAACTTTCAACGCGAAAGAGAAATTCACAAACACATCGGCGATTTCTTAATGTTTTGGGGTGGCGTTTATCCCGAGCAACTCAAACTCCTCAAAAGAAAAGGAACTCCAACCGGTTACGTCAATCCGGTTGCAATGGGAAGCGCCAGTTATTATTTGGTTAGCACTTTCGACCACGGTGATTTCGCCACCGAAGCATCGCTTTATCGAAAACTCAGCAGCCGGTTTGAAACCTATCTTTTTGCACTGCATTTGGTGCGCGAAGCGTGGGAAACCGACAAATCCGAATGGTCCGAAGGATTCAGGGCTTAAATCCCTTCCAAAAGGTATAACTCGCCCTCCACATGGCGCCGTACCCAAGTGGTTAAGGGAAGGGTCTGCAAAACCCTCATTCAGCGGTTCGAATCCGCTCGGCGCCTCCATTTTTGAACCGCACATGAACCAAAAGCCCGAAAAGGATTCGTTATCACCCGCTGGGCTTGCGGTTCCGCCACCGATTCATATCGAAGCGCCTCCCGGTTTTCAGGGCTCGCTGGTCACACTTTTTCATTTGGCGCGAGAAGGCCGAGTGGATTTGACCGGTATTCCGTTAACTCCGGTTTGCAAAGAATTCCTGGAATACCTGCAAAGTGTCGAACTTGAAGACGTAGATTCCGCCGGTGCCGCTTTACTCGCACTTGCCTATTTGGTGGAACGAAAAGCTTGGGCACTTCTCCCGATTGCCGATCCGCCACCGCCCCAAGAACTTCCAGAACTTCCTGAGCCCACGGCACACGAATACGCAACCGCAGTGGATGAACTCGACCGTCGCAAGCAAGAGCGAGACCACTTGTTCTTCCGTGCAGGGGCCGGAGAAGAAACCTACGATTTGCCTTTCGACCTCGGAACCGCATCTGCCAAACAGTTGGCACGCGCCTTCGAACGCCTCATGGAACGGGCAAAACCGGTCGAAGTGGAGCCCCTTGGAAAGCCGCGCCCGTCCGTCGCTGACGTCATGAAATCCGTCTTAAAACGAATCCAAACGATGAACGGCACTGCTCGTTTTGAGGATTTGATGGACGAGCCATTCACCCGGTTGGATGTGGTTTTCGTGTTTCTGTCGGTTTTGGAACTGGCGCGGATTGGGCAAATTCGGGTGGACGTGGTAGAGGATGACGTCTGCCTGAAATTGGCATCTTCGCCATAGGGCATTTCAGCCCTCTCGTCGCAACAAGTACGCAATTGACGATTTTTCACGCCAACCACTCTATAGGTGCTCG
>CAZJKW010000011.1:715-32644 GCA_964546835.1 uncultured Fimbriimonadales bacterium | reverse complement strand
CATCAATTGCGTACTTGTTGCGACGAGAGGCTGAAATGCCTATGGAGTCTCTAACCTGAACAACTCCCAAAATCCCCTGACCGATTCGCTGTCATGACCGAATTGGATAAGATTTGAGCGTGGTTAGGTTGGTGGCGATATTCCGCCCACACAAGTTGGAAGAAGTGAAGTCCGCACTTGCGGCGCACAACGTGACGGGCATCACCGTTTCCGATGTTCGCGGATGTGGGGCATCTGCCGAGCAAAGCGATTGGCACTTGGGACAGGAATACGTGATTTCGCTCCCCCAAAAAATCAAACTGGAAGCCGTGGTCGAGGACGACCTGAAAGAGGAAGCCATCGAGGCAATCATCGAGGCAGCCCGCACCGGACGTCCCGGCGACGGCAAGATTTTCGTCTACCCCGAAGAGCGAGTGGTCAGAATCCGTACGGGAGAATCGGGACGTTCCGCCCTCTAAACGTACCGCTTAGGTTACAATCGACGTCAAAGGTGGATACAGAATCCAGGAGTAACGGCAACCCCATGAAGAAAGTTCTATTTGTTTTAGCCCTTTTCGCGACGGTCGTTTCGGCAGCATTTGCAGCCGATATCAAAGTGACAACTTCACTGAACGACGGCGACAAGGTGAGTGGCGTGGTGACATTGAAAGTCACTGCTTTGACCGAAGCAACCGTAAACAACGTTGAGTTTTATATCAACGGAAAATTGCGCGGAACGGATTCAAGCACGCCTTACACTTTGACAATTGACACGGTCACCGAAAAAGAAGGCCCGATTGAAATCGAAATCGGCGTTTACACCAGCACCGGCGACCAAAAGAAAGTCAAATTGAAACTCATCGTTGATAACGATTTGGCGAAAGGCGGAAAATATCACACCGATAATGCCGTTAAATTCTTGCAAGTTTCCAAATGGGATGATGCAATTCAAGCATGCCGAATCGCCCTGAAAGCCGATGAAAATTTCGTGCCCGCAAAATTAGCAATGGCGCGTGCATTCTTCGGAAAAGAAGTTTACGACGAAGCACAAAAGTGGGGTGAAGACGCACTGCTAAGCGGAGAAACTTCCGAAGTTCTTGATTTGCTGAGCGGAATTCATGCCAATCGCGCATTCGGCATTTTGTCACTGAGTGGTGATAAAGGCGATGCCCTAAAAGAGATTGCGCGTGCGATGAAAGCATCCATATTGATGCGCCATAAATCGCTTGACCTACAAATCAAAGCGATGGGAGCCGTTAATGATGACAACCGATTGAAAATCGTTGACTTGCTGATGCAGAAAAACGAATATTCGGCGGCTCGTAGATTGTTGCGAGAGAAATACAAACAAACCGACCCGGATTTGGCAATTGCAAACCGCTTAATTTTTGCCGAAATGCGTTCAGGAAGAATGGCAGATGCTTACAAAGTGACCGAAGACATTCAAAAATACAGCGCACCGGACGGAACCACGTGGGGTTTGATTGCCGCGGGACAAGCGTATTACAGGCAATTCGAAAAAGCCAACGAAGCATTGAGAAACGCAACGCTATCGGGAGACGAATCACCTTCGCTAATGACAGCCGCAGCATTTCTTGCTTTGCGGAAAAATGACCGAGGTGCGATGGGAAGCCAAATCACTCAAATGCTTCGAAAGTCGCCATCGGATGCAGAAGTTTTCTACTACATTGGAACACTTCAATACATGACAGGGCAAAGATTAGAAGCATTTCGAAATTTCAGAAACACGTTGGTTCGAAATCCGCTGCTTTATGATGCGTATGTTCAACGCGGATATGAAGCACTTTTGAGTAGCACGACAGCGGGCGAAACCGGTTCTTCATCCGACAAAGATCTGTTGATAGAACAAGGCAAGCAGTACATGGAATTGGCGCTCGTTGCAAATCCTGCATCCGCTGAAGCATTGAATGGATTAGCCATTGTCAATCTGTTGCAAAACAAAGTGGTTGATGCCGTTTCAATGGCAGAAGCAGCTGTAAGAGCAGGCCCCGAATATCCGTGGGCTTGGTTCACTTATTCGTGTGCTTTGGATAAATCGAATACTTCGAATGACCCTGTGATGCGAAACAAGATATCGAAGCAATCCAGCGATGCATGTAAAACAGCAGGCACTTTGGATAAGGCAAGTTTAGCCGGCAGAAACATTCCGACGGTAGATGAAGCATGGAGATATTCGGCTGAAAATGCGCGGATTCCAACGCTGATTCCTCCGAAATAATCCGGGTAAATGAGGCCCGGACTCACGGTTGTTGTATTGTTTCGCGACGGTGAGGAAATCTTGCGAAGATGCATTTCATCGGTGATTGAAATTGCCGATGAAATCATCGCCGTTAATACCGGATGTACCGATAACTCTTCGTCACTTGCAAGCAAACTTGGCTGCAAAGTCGTTGATTTTCCGTGGACCGATGCTTTTGACGAGGCGTACAACTTTGGTTTTTCACAAGTGGAAACCGAATGGACGTTTTGGATTGATTCCGATGAGTGGTTCTTTGCAGAAAGTACGGACTTACTGAAGAAAGCGATTAACCACCCGGATGGATTTGCTTATACGGTGATTCGAGTTGATGATTTGGGGAACGGAAGTTTTTCTGAAATGCGGCAACCAAGAATTTGGCGTACTCACCCAAAAATGCAACTTGTAGGAACCATTCACGCTCAGTTTCACCGAGAATCTTTAGTTGAAGCAGCAGGCGAAAGAAAGCTGATTCACACCGGAATCCGAATTGGTCATGACGGGTTTAAAGGTGGCATCAGTCAAGAGAAGTTGGTCCGGAACTTAAAACTGCTGGAAAAAGAGATTGCAATTCGACCCGGTAACTTGTACTTTGAAATTTCTTATTGCGAGAATCTTTTGCTGTTGAATGATGAACGCGGAGTTGCAATGTTGCACGAATTGTTACGAAGAGCGTTTGTTGATGGTGAACGGCCTCAAGAAATTTTTGCGGGATTGCTCGCAGCCGGCGTAAGAATGGGTTTGCCTGATGATTTCAGTTTAGACAAAGCCACTGAAATTGCGCTATCGAAGTTTCCAAACCATCCGAACTTGATGTGGGAATTGGCAAACGCACTTTTAGTCGCAGGTGATTTGAAAAACGGTAGAAAGGTCTTGGATCAGTTGCAGTCCATAGCAACAACCGGAAATTATTCACGGCATGCACTGTTTGATGCATCACTTTTCGGAAATCCTCTAAACGAGCTGATTTCGGAATATGAGAAAAGAACCTGCAGTTGAAAAACTAAGCAGTTGCAGACCCGGGAGCAGGTAGACCAATCAATTCAAGTTGCCATTGTTTTGGCATTTGTTTAAATGCTAACGCAACTAATTCAAACGTTTCTTGAAAATGCGATAAATAGACATACGTATATCCATGTATAGACAATAGGCGCTTCATATAATCAAAACTAAATCCTGATTTATGAGCATACCAATCTTGGCCACTTCTTTCAATTTCGGGACCGTAACCATAAATCACATCAAGAACTTTTATGTCTCCTGCAGCGCAACTGTACAAAATGTCATCCACTTCAAGATTTTTTTCTGCAATCGTTTTGAAAACGAAACCTAAGTCCGGTACGCGAATTTCGGCAAAACCGTCCGGTTTCAAAACATGACGAAAGCCGTCTAACACTTTCGGTACATCATGGCGATAATAATGCTCCAAATTATGCGAACAATAAATTGCATCGTATTGACCCGCAGGCAAAGTTTTGAGTTCGCGCGCGTCGCAAACAACGTCAGGATTTCCGCTTGGGTCAATGTCCAAAAGATGATGTTCCCAATCGCTGTACCAATAGGGGATTGGGATGGATTTCGAGCCGCCGCCTACGTTCAGAACTTTCATGATTTTTTTGGGTTTGGAATTTTGCGCAAGTTTCCGATGAGGATTGCTATGTCCGTTGGACGGATTCCGGGAATTCTTGACGCCTGACCAACGGTTTCCGGTTTTACGTGTTGAAATTTCTCAAGTGATTCAAAACTAAGTCCTTTGATTTGCGCAAAATCATACTCAGACGGAATGGTTAGACTTTCAAGGCGACGTTGTATTTCAATTTGTCCATCCTGTCGTTTTAGAAAGCCATCGTATTTTGCAAGAATTTCCAATTGTGCTTCGGCTTCTAATTCAATTCTTGATTCACCAACAGAAACTTCAGTACCTATTTTGTTTGCAAGAGATGCCACTTTTTTGTAACTGATGTTAGGTCGTTTTAGCAAATCAAAACCGGAAGTTTTGTTTCTCACGGGCGCTTCATTGTTTTCTTCGAGCATGTTGTTGTCTCTCATGCTGAATTGCGCTGCATCCAATTCCAATCGCTTTCGATTGATTAAGTTGGTCTTTTCAACATAGCGATTCCAACGTTCTTGGGATACAAGTCCGATTTCTCTTCCGATTGGAGTGAGTCGAGCATCCGCATTATCATGACGGATGAACAGCCGATACTCACTTCTTGCTGTCAACATCCGATAGGGATCGTCCACTCCCTTCGTAATCAAATCATCAATCATAACGCCAATGAAACTGTTGTCTCTGCGTAAAACAACTTCCGGCTCATTCATTGCTTTGCGAGATGCGTTGATTCCTGCAATGATGCCTTGTGCTGCCGCTTCTTCGTAACCGCTGGTTCCGTTAATTTGCCCCGCCAAAAACAAACCATTGCAGTTTTTGCTTTCAAGAGAAGCGAACAACTGAGTCGGATCTGCCATATCGTATTCAACGGCATATCCAGGGCGTAGCATTTGCACGTCTTCAAGTCCCGGAATTGATTTAAGGAACTTAACTTGAATTTCTGACGGAAGACTTGTGCTCATTCCTTGGACATATACGGAATCGCCATTCCATTCTTCGATTTCGAGAAAAATGGGATGGGATTGCTTATCCGGAAATCTTACGATTTTGTCTTCGATACTTGGGCAATAGCGCGGACCGACTCCCTCAATTTGCTTTCCGTAAACAGCACTCAAATGGATGTTATCAAAAATCACCTTATGCGTTTCTTCGGTTGTTTTGGTTTCAAAACAGTCATACATTTTTTGTTGTGGCATTACGCGGTCATGCAAAAAACTAAATGCAGGAGCATCGAATTCTGTTTCCTGAATTCCCACGTTTTTCATGTTAATTGAACGAAGTGATATTCTTGGAGTTGTTCCAGTTTTGAATCGTTTGATTCTGGTACCCACTGAAACTAAAAAGTTGCTTAAACCTTGAACCGCTTGATCGCCCTCTCTTGCAGCAATCGTTTTTTTCATTCCTTCATGGCAAAGTCCATTGAGAAACGTTCCAGTTGTCATAACAACGGATTTGCACGAAATTTGTTCTCCCGTTCCCAACTGAATCCCCACCACGGCATTGTTTTCGACCATGATATTTTCAACTTTTGCTTCGATTACAGTTAGGTTTTTTTCGGAAAGCAAAACTTTTTGCATTAAGATTGGATAAAGCGATTTGCACGCATGGGCGCGCAATGTTTGAACTGCAGGGCCTTTGCCGGTTCCTACCATTCGAATATGAGTTAATGCCGTATCGGTTGTAATGGAACAATTGCAAGGCATGTGTCCTACTCGGTCCGTTCTAAGCGTAATACAAGCCGTTTTTGCGCCACGACGTGCTGATGCAAGCGATGCTTCGATACCCGCATGTCCTGCTCCGATTACGATGACGTCAAAATTTTGCAAGTGGCTATTTTGGCAGTATTTCGTCTAGTTTTCCTAATGCTTTTACAGAATTGCCCCAAATTGCTACACAGATTCCTATCCCTAAAGTGACAGAACCTCCCAGCAAAAACGCTGTGGACAAACCGAAATGTTCGCAAATCCAGCCGAACAGCAACGCACCGATTGGGCTCATACCAGCGAGTGTCCATGCATGGACTGAAATGACCCGACCTCTTAGTTCCTGAGGTGCGAAATATTGTAAAGCGGTGTTGGTTCCTACCATTTGACCCGACCCAAATAAACCAATAAAAAAGAAACATGAATAGGCCTGATAATTATTTTGTACAAATGCAAGTGTGATGAGACTAACACCAAGCCCGATCATGGAAAGAAGCGGTGGAATTCCCTTTCTTTCATTGGTTCCTCTAAACGCAAGTGCAAGAATTCCGATGATTGCTCCCACGCCGGTGCTTGTGAAAAGCATTGAATAACCTTTTTCGTTCATCGAAAGATTTTTGGCAAGCGAAGCCGCTTGGCTAACATAAAACAAAGCGCAAACGGCAGAAATTGCCATCATGGTTGCCAGAGTTCTAAAGGCAGGATTTGTTGCAACGTATCTCATGCCATCAAACAATGACTCTTTCAAACTGGCGGACCTATCGCCAACCGAACGTAAATCTGCTTTTATTGCAAGTACGGCAAAAATGATTGCGGTGAAACTAAATGCATTCACCATGTAACACATTTCGGCACCGAAATAAGTCAAGAGTGGGCCTCCAATTGATGGCCCAATAATTCTTGCTGTGTTAAAAGTTGCCGCATTAAGCGGGATTGCTTGTCCAATTTCGTTTGGCGGGACTAAATTGCTTATCATGGCTTGTCTTGTTGGAATTTCCAAAACAGAAAGACATCCGCCAAAAATTGCACACCCACAAATAAGCGGATAAGAAACAAAATTGAAGTGCAATGATAATGCCAATAGAAGAGCGTTCAGTCCAAAAAGAGCAGAAACCACAACGATTACAATTCTTTTGTTGCACCTATCAGCAAACCAGCCGCCGAGCGGGCTTAACAAAAACATTGGAGCAGAACCAAAAAAGGTGACAAGTCCAAGTGCAGCTTTGCTTCCGGTGATTTGGTAGACCAAGTATTGTTGCCCTGTCATTTGAATCCATGAACCACAAAACGAAAGAAATGCGCCAATCCAGAATAAGCGGAAATCCCTATGCCTTAAAGCACTAAACGCTTTGTTTTTCGGTTTGACTTGGGAATTTGTGCCGGATTCAATCAAGGGTGCGTTGAGTATGACATCGGGGTATCGTAATTAAATGAAATTTTTGCAAATCAGTTGGGCATTTTTAGCCCTATTGCTACTTGGCTTTTCGATTGGATGCTCCAAGACTGAAGAAGCACCGGCAGAGCCAGCAGCATCAGTCCCCGAACAGCCGAAAGAGGAACCTAAGCCAACAAAACCTGCGGAAACGGTAAAAGTCGTTATGGAGGTTGGCAAGAAAGGGAAAGTGATTATGGAACTGTATCCCGATAAGGCCCCTGAAACCGTCAAACAAATTTTGGGATTTATTGACTCCGGCTTTTATGATGGATTGCATATTCATCGGGTTGAAGATTGGGTCGTACAATGGGGAGACCCGCTTTCAAAGGATATGAAAGCGAATGAGGGCAAAGTTGGGTCGGGCGGATCCGGAAAACTTTTGCCGTTTGAAAGTAATGACATCCCAATGGCAAAAGGAACCCTCGCGATGGCTTCCACCGGAACTAAAGTGGGTGGCGACTGTCAAATGTTTGTATTGACGAACGTTCCTCCCGAACAAGCAGCTTTCTTACAAGGCAATTATTGTGCGTTTGGAAAAGTTATTGAAGGGCAAGAAATCATTGATAAAGCCGCTGTTGGCGATGAAATTAAGATGATGCGTGCAAAATAAATTGCACCGTATTCATGGATAAAGAATCGCCCGCAAGTTGGCTAAAAAAGTGGGACAAAGGACGACATTCAAATGATTTGGATGTCGTCCGGCGTTTGGTTTTTCAATTCACCGGATTTGAGTTAGGTACGAGAGATGAGATTCAGCATTTTCAAACTGTAAAAATCAAGAGATTGTTATCCCATTTGGAAAAGCATTCTCAATTTTTTCAGAACCAGTTTAACGAACTTGAATTTGCTCCTTCAAAATTGGAAACTCTTGATGAGTTGAGAAAATTACCAACCATTACAAAACTAGCTTACGCTAAGAATTACGAAAAGTTAAGACCAGAGCGCTTGCCGCCGGCTGTTCGGCCAATTCGAGAATTCCGCACTTCCGGGACATCGGGAGCGGTGACACCTGTAATCAATACAAATGAAACCGAAGCTGTAAGATTGGCTTTGGAGATCCGTGAATTGTCTTGGATGGGAGTCAATCCCAACAAAACTTGGGGTCGATTTATGACGCAAATTTTGGACAAATCCAATTACGTCGAGGAATCCAATTCCATATGGAACGCGCACTTTACAAAAGGGTTATTGAATGCACTCATCGAAGGTGGGCCCGCTTTTGACGTTAGCATATCGGATACTGCAGAGAATGTTGCCGCGAATTTGGTTAAAGTCAATCCATCTTATCTGAGGGCTTCGCCATCCACATTGTTCTGGTTAAGTTCAGTTTGGGAGGAAAAGCATCGCAATTCAACTCAAATTGAACGAATTCGCACGATTGGTGAGACTTTGTCACAGGAGTGGCGAGAAAAAATTGAAAGCGCTTTTGGAATTCCGATTTATGATTGTTATGCATCCGGCGAAGGCACTCACATGGCGGCACAGTGTCCGAAATCGGGGCTTTATCACATTCATGAAGAGAATGTTTTACTTGAAATTTTGAACGAAGACAATTTGCCTTGTAATGAAGGTGAAATTGGTCGTGTAGTGTTGACTTCAATTCATAGCACCGCATCACCTTTTGTTCGATATGAAATTGGTGATTTTGCAGAAGTGGGTCCAAAGTGTGATTGTGGCAGACCCCACAAAACTTTGAAAAGAGTTACGGGAAGATTAATTGGTAGACTTCGATTGCCTAATGGAAAAGAAACGACAAGTATCAATTTGGTGTCTGTTCTTAACAACGTAAAAGCCATTAGAAGATATCAGATTAGACAAAAGGCAGTTACAGAATTTGACGTAATCATTGAAAATGCCCCGGGATTAGAGGAGTCTCAACTGGCAGCATTTAAGCCAAAAGCCGAAGCTGACATTGGACTTCCTGTAAATGTTCAGTTTAGATTTGTTGATTCGATTGCTTCGAGTGACCGTGAAAAATTGGAGCCTTTCATTTGGATTGGTGATCGTTAACTAGACCAATTGGGTGCGGTTTTTAATGTCGTTAGCACTTCTTCCATTGTTGGCATTGAGGAACTTGCGCCACGCCTTGTTGTTGAAATTGTTGCAGCACAACTCGCATATCGGATGGCATCGTGTGGACTTGCGCCTTGTTCCAAAAGTGCGGCAAAACTTCCGACGAAACAGTCACCGGCACCGGTTGAATCCAATGCGCTAACCGGCATGGTCGGAAGCGAATTGCCGTTAAACAAAATCGGATTCTTGCCTTGTGTGACGATGAGTCTTTCAGATTGGATTGACACATTAAGTTGCGCAAACTCGGACTCGTTGACAATTAGAAAATCCACTAATTCCATAAAATCAAAGTGCGCGTAAGGCGCAGGATTAAGGATCGTAATCGCTCCAGCATTTTTTGCTATCGTGAAAAAGCGTTTTACGGTAGGAATTGGAATTTCAAACTGTGCTACTGCTATGTCATTGGAATCAATTTGTATTTTATGCTCATTGATTAAAACGTTTTGATTTGCGCCGGGCAGTACTACAATTGAGTTTTCGCCAGTTTCTGAAACAAAGATTAGGGCAGAACCTGTTCTCGTTTGTGCGTCCGTTTTGACAAACTCCGTATTCACTCCTTTACGATTAAGATGGGAAACTAATGTTTTTCCCTGTTCATCATTTCCAATTGCACCAATGATTTTTGTTTGAGAATTTGCAAGCGCTGCGGCTACGGCTTGATTTGCTCCTTTGCCACCCGGAAAGATTTCAAATCCCAAACCAATAACGGTTTCTCCCGGCTTTGGAAGTGATTTTGTGTAAGCAACCCAATCCGCATTGATACTGCCTGCAACATAAACTGACATGGCAATTAACGTACCTGAAAGTGCAAAATGGGATGAGATGATTAACGAAAGCCGCCTATTCAAACTGTTTGAAGATCTGTGCCTGATAAACGCACCAGCTCTTGATGAAAAAAATTCCGTATCTTGGACGCGAAACCACCTTGAAGGTTTGGGGTTGGAATGTTGGGAAGACCAAGCGGGGGCAAAAATTGGAGGAAACGCAAATAACCTGATTGTTAAATTGCCCGGCAATTTGCCAAATGCTCCGAAAATTTTTCTGTCGGCCCATTTTGATACGGTTGAACCAACGGAAGGGTTGAAAATTAAGGTGATTGACGATGTTTATTACAGTGAAAGCGATACGATTTTGGGCGCAGATGATAAAGCAGGAATGGCTCCGGCCATCGAAGCCATGCTTTGCATGAAAGAAAATGACCTGCCTCGTGGCGACACATTTTTGGTGCTTTGTGTTGCAGAAGAAATCGGTTTAAAAGGAGCGTTTGCATGTGACATTCAAGAATTGGGATTAGATTTTGGTTATGTGTTTGATACCGGACCGCCAGTTGGTTCGTTTGTGAACCATGTTGGGACTCACGCAAAATTCCATGTTAAATACAAAGGAAAACCTGCACATGCCGGCAAGGACCCTGAACATGGAATCAGCGCAATTCATGCAGCGGGGATTGCATTAAGCAAAATGAATTTAGGGAGAATTGATGAGGAAACAACAGCGAATGTCGGACAAATTTTTGGAGGAACGGCTACAAACGTTGTGCCTGCGGAAGTTCAAATCAAGGCAGAAGCGCGCTCTTTTGATTCTGAGAAATTGGAAACTCAAATTAAACATATGACCGAGTGTTTTGAAAGCGGCGCAAAAGCACTTCAGGCAAAAGTGGAAATTCACGTAGACACAGCCTATGACGGGTACAAAATTGATGAAGACACGATGGTTGTTCAAAAGGCACTTCGTTGTGCAAAAAAATTGGGCTGGGAATTCCCGTTGCGATCGACGCTTGGCGGAAGTGATGCGAATGCTTTTAATTTGAAAGGAGTTCCTACAATTGTGTGTGGAACCGGCATGAAAGAAATTCATACCCATGAAGAACACGTGAGCAAAAGGGATTTGGTGTCGCTCACTCAACTTGCAATTGAGTTATTGAGAGCGGATTCATGAAGCAATGGATTCTTATGTTTTTGGTTTTATTGACCGGCTGTTCTGCTACAAAAGAAAAGCCGGACGTGCAACAAACTGCCATCCCTAACAAAAGGACCAGCGAATTAAGACAGTTTCCATTGTCATCGCTAAACAAAGTTACGATTCAGGTTGAAGGGCATCAACTATCGGTATATGTGGCGGATGATCCCGCAAAACAGCAGGAAGGTTTGATGTTTTTACAAGAAGATGAGTTAACCGAAAATGACGGCATGATTTTTGTTTTTCCGACAGAAGATTTCCGTGGATTTTGGATGAAAAACACGTTAATCAATTTGGATATTGCTTATCTGGACAAGAATGGAACGATATTGAATATTTTGACCATGCGGGCTTTGGATGAGTCGACCTATCCAAGTGAAGGTCAGGCGATGTATGCCGTCGAAACGAAAGCAGGTTGGTTTCAAAAACGTAAAATTAAGAAAGGAATGCGTTTTGAATTAAAGGCATTGAAAAACCATTAAGGGGTGTTAATGACCGTGTTGCCGGCCGCCACTTTAATTCTTTTGTCATAACCGCCAAATTGTAAATGAAGTTGAAACGATTTTTCGGCACTAATTGAAATTTTTGCTGGCTGAGTTCTTGAGTTTCTCTTTTCACAGATAAGAGATACAACATTGTCTCCAAATCGGATTCGCTCCAATCCATGCCGATCCGTTCGCCAAATTTGCCAACGAATTAGATTTTCGGATGCATTGACTTCAATTCCGATAATGGCTTCGATTAACCCACTAATGGCAATAAGTCCACAATCCAGCGCATTGCGTTCTGCGAAGGGAGTCGGCTTTCTTGTTTCGGAATCAAATTGGCCGAACAAGGTTTTGGACTCACCTGCCTCTTTGGCGTAAGCATCCAACACCGACTCAACCGAATATCCCGCTTCCGAACGTTTTCCGCCAGCAAGCAGGGCCTTGTAACTGAGATATGAGCCGAGCGGCGAAATGGTTTGTTTTGGTTGGGTGCTCAAAGGCGTCAAAGCAAAAGGCATTCTTGAGGAAAAAAAGTTTGAATCGGATAATTTCTTTAATACTTTTTGTACTCTTTCCGGCTTAAGTTTTTCGCTGATGACGGCCCAAATTGGCAATATCGAAATCGGTTCGAATAGGTTGTTTTCTTTTTCGAACGCCCTGTAGTACTCCGATTCGTTATGCCAAAGTTTCTCGAAACGAATCAGCTCTTGATTTTGAAGATTTTGCAACACTTTTTCGCCATCTTTGATGCCGGTTGCTTTAGCAGACCTTAACAAGAACTCAGCGTCAAGCAAAAGAAGCGCTGTTGCATCTGAAGAATCCGGCAAATTTTCATTGGGAACTTCTGAAATGAAAGGCCTAAAATCTACCGGCAAATAACGCTTCTTTTGTACATTTTTATATGCGTCTTCAAACATCGCATGTCGCCTGATTGCCGAGCCGATGTTCAATCGCAGAAACTCTTTATTTCCTGTAATCAAATAGAAATTCCACAATGAAAATCCAGTCAACGGTATGCCGCGAGCCGTTCCGATTTGTTCAATTGTTGACAGGTCAAGATAATCAAACATTTGCCCATTTGGCATAACCTTGCTTAATAAGAACTGAATCGTTTCCTGAACCGGAATTGCTTTATGTGCCCATCGTAAATAGTTCGCCCAAACTAAGGAGGAATCAAACTTTAGAATTCCATTTTGGGCGAGGAATCTTGGAGGAAGGGATCCTAATCTCGTTTCTTCAACAACTGCAGACTGGGCGTTTTCCCACGATTTCCAATATAACTCAACGTATTCAGGGTTGTCTTCCAATATGGGGCTTGGGGTTCCAGCCCGCCAGCCAAGCTGGTTGGAAGAAAAAAGAACCATCCCCAGGAGAAATCCGCTCATTGCTTTCAGTTGGACGGAATCGGAGACGAAATGAGTCAAATTTGTAACGATTTTGCTTTGTCAGCGTTAATATAGAACCTATGACTTCTTTTATCTTGGCAATGTCGCTGTTTGGGATGCAGTCAAGCGCTACAGTACGCATCATCAATGCCGTTGTGGACACGGAATGGGCTTCGTTTTCGATTGCCGATTCTAATTGGGGCTCGGTTCCCTATGGGCAAAGAACGCCGTATTACTCAACTCCTGCAGGCAATGTGCAAACTTTAGTTGTCGGAAGAAGAGGAGAAAAAATTTCGAATGAGGTTCAGGTCCGGTTTCAGCCCGGATATCCCCATACATTGATTTATTGCGGTTTTCCGACGGGCACTGGCAACTTTACTCCTATCGTGATTCGAGATTCCACTGCCGGAAAACCTGCGAATAGCAGCGTCCAATTCCAATTCATAAATGCAAATTCCGATAAAGAATCGATGACCGTTTTGTTGAACGGAAAGAAAGTTCAGCAAGCGACCCATTTAAAGTTTGGCGATTCAACATCTTTTATCGGTTACGACCCTCGGGAATACGCGGTTGAAATTCAGTCGCCGAATGGAGCGTCGGTCTGGAAAACAAATTTTAAGGCCATCGGCGGAAATCGATATACGGCCGTCATTATCGGTTCGAAAACTCTGCAAGGTACGAAGGCCCCAAGAGTGTATTTTTATTCTTTTTAGATTTTCACTATATAGCCAGTTTTAACTCGGGCCGACGAATTATTTTTTTCAATTCGGATTCGGTCTCCGCAATCGTTTCCAAAGGAATTGCGCCTAGACGACTTAAAGCCAGATTTCCTTCGGAAGCATTTTTGCCTGTATAAACGAAGATAGGACAGTATCGTTTTCGATGACTTTCAATTGCACCGAACCATGCCCCTCCTTTTCCAAAACGACTTGAAACTACGATGGTTGCTGCTGCACTCGCGTAAATATAACGATTGCGATTGAGGGCTGAAATTCGATCAAATTCGGGGGCTTCTGGAAACAAGGATAGAAACGTCTTGCTTTTTGAAAATCTTTGGTGAAATCCGCCCGGCAAAAACTGAACCGAATGAGAAGCTGAATCCGATGCAATTCTGTCTGCCCCCTGGGCAAATCCAGAAACAACCGAACAATTCAAAGCAGTAATCAGTTTTCCTACCGATTTCGCAAATTCCGATTCATGGGGGTTAAGTTTTCTGCTTCCCACAACTCCTATTAGTTTCTGTTCAATCTCTCTTCCCTTTTTCCAAAGCAAAGGCGGCGCCAAGTAGTTCAATCGTTCGGACATCAAACTTGGATAGCCGTGGCAAATTCGAGAAATCGGCACCCAACCTTTTTTGGCTCTTGCCGAAATCAACGACAAGCACTCTCTTGTAAATCTTTTGTCTGAAATCGCGGCCAGCGCATCTTGTGCTCCGAAAGAGTTGAGGCGATAACGCAAATCCATGGAAATACCAACTTGATCATCAAAGTTCGTTAACGCTTTCCATAAGTGGGGATGGCGAAAAACCGGAAACCTCCTGCCATAGTAAGGGGCAAACCAGCAAACAGCCGCGAGAATCCGATCCATGTAAATAGTATTATAGTACTATTTTTCTACCCTGCTTGCTCGTGATACTTTCGCCATACTGAGTCCCCATGCTGAAACACCCCGAATTGACCACCACGCGAATTGAGCAGTTCCTATCCCAAACGCTTGAGCCTATGCTTTATCTGGGCAACGCTCCCTTAAGCATTGAATTTTGCGCGCAAGAGTGGGCGACCGAATCTGAGGCAAAGAAAGGTCGGTTTGTTAAGGTTCAACCGGGTTTTCAATGGGGACCGGCATACAAAGTGGCTTGGTTTAGACTTCGTGGCTCTATCCCTAAGGAGTGGGTCAATCGCGAGGTCGTTGCGCGAATCCAGGTGGGCGGGGAGCGAACCATTTGGAAGAACAACTCTCCGGTTTTTGGAATCGACGGTCCCCATCAACATTTTAGGATCGCTAAAAGGGCAAGAGGAAACGAGAAAGTTGAGATTTATGTGCAGGCCTATGCCGACAATCCGGAAGTTCGAGTGCATGGAATCCCGCCGGAACGACGTCCCAAACCTTGCGAAACCAAATCAAGTTTTTTGCAAATTTTTGACCATGAGCTTTGGCAGTTTTATCTGGATTGTAAATTTGCACTAAAACTAATGAAGACATTGCCGCAGGGAACGGCTGCAAGGCAACACATTTTGGTGGGATTAAACTCGGCGATTAACTCGTTCGATATGGAAAATAAACAGACGTGGCAAATCGCCGCGAAAGCGTTACAGAAATCACTCTTGCCAAAACTTAAAGATACTTACCACCAACTAACTCCGGTTGGACATGCGCATTTGGATACGGCGTGGCTTTGGCCGATTTCCCAAACGAAATTAAAAATGGCGCATACAACCTCAACTCAATTGGCGCTGATGGACGAATATCCGGAATATCTGTTTGTGCATAGTCAACCTGCCCAATATGAGTGGCTTGAATCCAACTGGCCAAAGTTGTTCGAACGTGTTAAAAAGAAAATAGAAGAAGGGCAATGGGAGCCGGTTGGGTCAATGTGGGTTGAAGCAGACATGAATCTGCCGGGCGGGGAGTCACTCGTTCGACAAATCCTATATGGAAAAAAGTATTTTGCAGAAAAATTTGGAGTTGAAACAAAAGACTTGTGGTTACCGGACGTTTTTGGATATTCAGCAGCACTTCCCCAAATCCTGAAGAAATCCGGAATTGAATTCTTCTTAACTCAAAAGATTTCTTGGAATCAGTTTAACAAATTTCCACATAACACTTTTTTCTGGCAAGGCATTGATGGCACAAAAATTTGGTCTCACTTCCCACCGGCAGACACTTATAATGCAAGCGGGGACCCGGCTGAATTATCCAAACATTTAACTCAACATCGAGACCATGCGCGCTCGGACTTCGGCTTGTATATCTTTGGCTACGGGGACGGCGGGGGAGGGCCAACCGCAGAAATGATATAACTCCTTAGGCGAGCGGAAAATGGACCCGGAATGCCTCAAATTAAGAGGCAATCCGAATTAGATATTTTTTCCGAAGCGTGCGCCAATAGCAAAGATTTACCAACTTGGAGCGGTGAACTGTACTTCGAGCTACACCGCGGCACCTATACTAGCCAAGCTTATAACAAAAAAATGAATCGTTATTGTGAATTTTTGCTGAGGGATTTAGAATTGTTATCCTGTTTCGAACCTAATTTTCCGAAGTCTTATCCTCAAAAAGAAATTGAAACCATGTGGAAGACAGTTTTGCTTAACCAATTCCATGACATTATTCCGGGAAGCAGCGTAACTGAAGTCTACGAACAAAGTAAAAAGGAATATGACGAGTTAGCAAGCCGCGTCAACAGCCTTATTCAAGACAAACTAACTAAGATTGCAAGAATTGACAAAGGACATTCGCTTGAATGTCCGGTCGCATTGTTTCAATTTGCAGAAATCAGCGGCGAAGGCAAGATCAATGCCCCCAAGGGAATTCGTCCAAATTCCATTAAGTACAACGGAAAAGTAACACCAGTTCAAAAAATCAGCGCATTTGGAGAAACTTCTCTCATTTTTCAAGTTCCGGATGAAGCCCTTGGAGCCGTGATAACTGCCGATTTATCGAAAGAAAAGCCACTCGTTTTTCCAAAATTAAGTGCATCCACTCGCAAATTAGAGAATGAACATTTTCGAGTTAAGTTTGATTCAAACGGCAATATTACAAGCATTCGGGCACAAGAAGACGACTTAGAGTTTGTCGAAGAAAACAGTTTAGCAAATCTGTTTCAATTGTTTGAGGATAAGCCGACTTTTTGGAGCGCATGGGACGTAGACATTTTTGCGCTTGAAACACAAAAAGACCTTACAAAAAGTGAAAAATTTGAAATCGTTGAAACGGGGCCCGTTCGAGTTGCGGCAGAAGTAGTCAAGCGATTTGGCAAAAGCACGATAACCCAACGAATTAGCTTGGGGCCAACGCCAGGCATCCGGTTTGATACAGAAATTGATTGGAAAGAGTCAGAAAAAATGCTAAAAGTTGCGTTCCCCATTAACGTTAACGCAAACAAAACAACCTGTGAAATTCAATTCGGCAATGTTGAACGGCCGACTCATAGAAACACCAGTTGGGACATGGCAAGGTTTGAAATATGTGCCCAAAAGTGGATTGACATTAGCGAAGGAGACCATGGCGTCGCACTCATTAATGACTCGAAATATGGGCATGATGTGCTTGGCAATACCATGCGCTTGACCTTGCTTAGAGCGCCCAAAGCGCCGGATCCAAATTGTGATATGGGAACTCATCGATTTACTTATGTGTTGTTGCCACATTTCGGTTCATACAATTGGTCGGGAGTGGTTCAAACCGCTTACGCCCTAAATGCATCGCTTAAACACGCGTATCTTAAGAAAACGATGAATGCCGATTCAATCACCGATAGATTAGTTTCATGCGATGACCGAAACATCGTCATTGAAAGCGTTAAGAAGGCCGAAGATGGAAATGCAATCATTGTTAGAATGTACGAATGTCACAACGCGCGCGGAATTGCAGAATTAGCAATTTCTAAAAAAACCAAAAAGGCGTTCTTGTGTGACTTATTGGAAAACCATCTCAAACCGCTCAATGTTGAAAATGGACACGTTGCATTTGACTACAAACCGTTTGAAATTATCACAATCAAACTCATGCTGTAATAGAGAATGGAGTGATTTATTCCTATGACTGAGGTAGCCTTTTGACAAAATGAAGATTGCTCATTTTTCGGATACACATTTAGGGTACAGGGCATTTAGCAAACAGAATGACTCAGGAATAAACCAGCGAGAAGCAGATGTGTTTCGAACTTTTAGAAAATTCTTGGATGCTATTATTAAAGATGAACCCGACGTAATCCTTCATACCGGGGACTTTTTTCACGTTGTTAGACCCAGCAATCACGTGATCGTTCAATCCGTTCAGGCGTTGGGTCAAATACAAGAAAAAAGAAAAGGTGCACCATTTGTTATCGTCGCAGGAAATCATGAAACTCCAAGAACCGCAGATTCCGGTTGCATTTTGCGATTGTTTGGTTCAGAAAACTCTGACGAACTCATCAACGGGGTTCGAGTCGCCATTGACAGAGTTTGCTCAATTCCTATCAACAATCGATTGACCATCACCTGCGTACCCACACGAGGTCTGATTCAGATGAATGAGATCTCATTTAGACCAGAATCAAAATCAGAAAATGTTCTTGCGGTACACGGATTGGACGCCATGTTACAGATTGGAATTTCGGATTTTGACTTCAACAAATTTTATCCAAGTGAATGGGCCTATGTAGGGTTAGGCGACTACCATATTCGAAAAGAACTTTCCGAAAACTGCGCTTATTCCGGATCGACAGATTTTACAAGTTCGAATTTTTGGGAAGAAATCAAGTTCAAAAAAGGATATTATCTGTTTGACACCGAAACACAACGGTTAACTTTCAGATCGGTAGAACCGGTAAGAAATGCGATTGATTTACCGCCCATTCAAGCGAAAGATTTAGGAACAGCAGAACTTATTAGCCGCCTGTATGAAAATGCGAAATGGAAAGAAGAAGAACCCCCCATTGTCCGTCAAACAATAATTGATTTGCACCCAGCGGTACGCGCCGAATTGACAAATGAATCCATTAAAGACCTAAAGTCTTCTTGTCTACATTACCAACTCAACTTCGTAGCCAACAAACCAATTGCGTCTTCGACTGGGGTTGCATCAACTTCGCCAAACTCGTTGGAGTCGGAATGGCAAGAATTCGCGAAAACTTATCCATTCGGACCAAGCATAAACCGAAACGATGCAACGCAACTCGGAATCAAATTGCTGGAGGAATCACGAGATGTTATTGATGAAGATTGAAATCGAAAATTTCCGCCAATTTGGCCACACATCGTATGACTTTATGCCAGGTATTACTGCAATCACCGGGCTGAACGGAAGCGGAAAAACAAGTTTTCTGGAAGCAATCACGTGGTGTCTTTTCGGCGAACAACGTGACAAAAAAGAAACCTTGAGAAACATCTGGTCATCCACCCACGAGAAGACTTCGGTTGGTTTGACCTTTTCGCTCAGTGGTTCAATTTATTCAGTCCTAAGAACCGAGAATGACGCAACCTTAAAAAGAGTTTCTCCAAACTCAAAAGTATTGGCAACTAAACTACGCCCGGTAACAACCGCCGTTGAAAAACTTCTTGGGATGACTTATGAACAATTCAAGAATTCATATTTGACAGAACAAAAAGATCTAAGGTTTTTGCAATTCAGTTCTGCGCTTCGCCAAAAAGATGAAATTGCAAAAATGCTTGGTTTTGACCGGCTGGGAAGCGCTGCTAAAATGGCCAAAGAGATAGCGAAACGCCAAACTTCACAGTCTCAAACCTTATCTGCAGCTGTGGGAATGGCAGCAAATTATGACAAAGAGTTAAGAGTCAAGGCCGAGGAACATAAACAGTCTAAACTGAAATTGCAAGGACTCGAAGCAACTTCGTCCGAACTTCAGGAAAAAGTGAAATTGCTGGAAATGAGCAGCCACAGTGCCAACGAGTATCTTCAGCTTAAAAAGGAGATTGACACGAGAAAGACAATTGGCAACTCTCTAAAAGAGCAAAAACAGAATTGCGAAAACCGACTAAATGATGCGAAAAAGTCATTCGCAGAGCGAGAAACACTCAAGCCGGAGGCAGAAAAATTCGAGCAAACCAAAAAGTCAATCGAAGCAATGCAGAATGCAAAAAGTGAACAAGAAAAAAAGAATCAGATTGAAAAAAGAATGACAATGATTAGGCAAGAAATTGGCACTTTCGAGTCAATAATAAAACAGTTTTCGCAGCCTTCTTTAGAAGAATGCGAAAAATTGTATGCCGAAACAGAGCTATCGCTCGAAAATAAGCAAAGAGAACTCAATGAAGTAGAAGCCCAAGAACGCAAGGTTCAGACTGAACAAGAGCGAAAAATTGCGGCTCTCGAAACTCAAATTGCAAATGAAGTAAAAGAGCGCGACAAAAAAAGCAAAGCATTAGACGAAGGCAAGTGCCCCACTTGTGGCAAGGAGTGGACTGCAAAGGACAGACAAATGTTAGAAGAACTTGACGAGAGAATTAAGGACCTTAACAAGACACTCGAGCAAGTAAAAGAAAAATCATTTTCGGTCGAAAAACCAAATAAACTGAGAGCAGACATATGCAACCTCAATGACTCATTGAACTCCTTGAACGAAAAACTGAGCCAACTGAGAATCAAACAACAGCAATCCAAAGACGCCGAAAAATTATTGAATGACAAAAAGCATGAGTTAGCACAACTGGATGCAGAATCCAAACAAATAAAGTTTGACTTCGACCCTAACCAACTAATTCAACTTCAAACATTGGCAAAATCTTTAGAGCCAAAGTGGAAAATGTTTCAGCAACTTGCCG
Organism: uncultured Fimbriimonadales bacterium; assembly: GCA_964546835.1. Taxonomy (GTDB): domain Bacteria; phylum Armatimonadota; class Fimbriimonadia; order Fimbriimonadales; family ATM1; genus JAHCHL01. The sequence continues at coordinate 12,269 of CAZJKW010000011.1, read as the reverse complement.
GCGTGACATCACAGATTAAATCTTATGAAGATGAATTGAGTCAATTGAATTCGAAGTTCCAAGAAGAGAAACTGCATTTTCAACATCTCACTTCAAATCTCGAAAAATTCGAACTTGATTCAGAAAAAGCAAATCTTGCTATCGACGAGCATCGCAAAGCCGTCAATGAACTTAGCGCTCATCTATTGAAAGTAAAGGAAGAATCCACACGAATCGAAGAACAAAAAAAGGCAATCGAACTGCTAACAAAAACGGTTGAAGAATACAAATCTCAAAAAGAACTTTATGAAACGACTCTTAAAAGCGCCGAACTCCATAAGCAAACGGAAGAAGCCCTAAGCGCGCTCCGTGAACTACTTAGCGAACAAGCAAAACCACTCATTGAAAATTTTGCAAGCAACTATCTTCAATCGCTTACATCCGGCCGCTATTCCAGATTGATTCTAAATGAAAAATATGAAGCCACCGTGTTTGATGAATCCTATCAAAAACCCGTTATCAGCGGCGGCGAAGAAGACATTGTCGCTCTTTCATTAAGACTGGCACTTGCGCAAATGATTCAAGAGCGAAGTGGTCAGCCAATGGGCCTCCTCATGCTTGACGAAGTTTTTGGTTCGCTAGATTCGGATAGAAGAATCAACGTCATGGATCAAATTGACTCCCTGCGAAACACCTTTGACCAAATCTTGGTCATAAGTCACATCGATACAATTAACGAATCGGCCGATAGGTGCATCGAAGTCCGATACAACCCTCAAACTAAAAAGAGTCAAATTAATGAACGAATTGAATCATTCGCGATACAATAACGGCATGCGAACTTTCCTTGCAGTCGCCTTTGCCATTTGTATCATCGGATGCAACAACGCCCAACCGGAAAAGTCACCCAATATTGAAACACCGGTTAGCGAGGAACCTGCAGAAGTTGCACTTGATACTCCCGAAAAAACGGCAATTGCAGATGCAATTAGGAATCACCCGGAAATCAAAGAGATGAAGCCCAAAATTACAGGACTTGACATTGACCACGGGTGGGCTCTCGCAAGGATCGAATCTACGACGACAAAGACGGACCCGGCAAAAGTTCTACTTCGAATCGTCGGAACCAAATGGACCGTTTTGACCTTCGGAACTGACCTCTCCGACTACAAAGACACGAACAAAGTCCGTGACGATTTGAAGCGAAAATGGGGGCTTTAACACGCCTCATGGCTTAAGATTCTGCGTTCAAAACCCATAATCTTACGAGGTGACTCGATACTTATGGGTGGAAACAACCCCACGGGATAGCCACTTATTGGCGGGTAACAAAATGAACGCACACGTAGCAAAGGAACTTGTTGGAAAAACACTTGAGTTAACGTTCACGGACCGTTTGGGGAATGAACAAACCGTCGTCGGAGTGTTGCTTGATGTCGAATTTGTTCCGATGTACGGCACCAAGCTGATTTTGGACTCAGCCGAAATCTCCGTTGAGCGCGTCCTTCGATTCGCAGACTTATCTCTCAAAAACGCCGCTTAATCCAAAAAGGGCCGGGCTGTTTCATAATGAAGCCAATCACTTCATGCCGCCCAATTTTGAAACCAACACTTTCTTCATCACTTTTGTTATTGTCCTGTTGTCTATTGCCCTGCACGAATTCGCGCACGCAAAGTCCGCAGACGCCGCCGGTGATCCAACCCCTCGAAATCAAGGAAGAGTTACTCTAAACCCATTGGCCCACCTTGACCCAATGGGAACCATCATGATTCTTGTAACTTCGCTGACCGGATTTGGAATTGGTTGGGGTCGCCCGGTTCAAGTCCGACCCGATCGCATGCAAAATCCTCGGTGGGACCAATTCATGTCCGTTCTTTGGGGGCCACTTACAAACTTGATTCTTGCGATTGCTTTTGCACTGATTTTCAGGATTTCCGGTGGTAATCAAACGCTCATGCTTATCGGTTTGATTGGTTGTTTGTGCAACATCGGCCTTTGCCTATTCAATTTAATCCCGCTCGGGCCTTTGGATGGTCACTGGCTTCTTGGTTTGCTTTTGCCAAAAGAGATAGGAATTCCGTTTATGCGGTGGAGCCAAACCAAAGGAACAATCATTCTGTTCATAATCATTGTCGCAGACCAAACGGTTTTCCGAAATCAGAAAGGAATTCTTGATACGATTTTGTTTGGACCGGCCGATTTTCTCGCCAAACTAATGCTGATTGGAAAGTAAAAAGTTATCTTCTAAACAAAAAGAAGAGCAACAAACCAATTCCAACGTATTGCATCGTCTTTTGATTTGAATAACTTTTTCCTGGATATCCGACTTCAATCACATCTCCCGGCTGAAGTAAAAAGTCCTCCCTTTCGCCATCTTTGATTTTGTTAATATCAAAAGGTTTCGGCTTCAAATCTTTATCCAATTCTTTTCGTGTTAGTCGAACGCTGTCCAATCTCGCATTGTCAAACGGCTGAGCATCCAAAACCGCTTGAGAAATGGTCATATTCGGCATAAAAGGAATCAAGCCCGGTCTTGCAACGGCACCACGAACATACACATAGTCCGTAATTTCTCTGACTCCAACGACTAATCTCGCACCGGCATTCAAAACAGGGTCGGTTGATCCGTCCGATAAATCCAAAATCTTGGATTCGGAATCGGTTCGCAATTCAATTTTTTTCCAATCGCCATCGGTTCTCATTCCACCTGCTGCATCAATTGCTTGCCGAATCGTCATCCCCTCTTTGAAAGAAATAATTCCCGGCTTATTCACGGCTCCCAAAACGGTCAATTCCAAACTGGCAACTTTCAAAGGTATAAAAATCTTGTCTCCCGGTCTTAATAACGGATTCGCAGCCGGGTTGCCCGATGTAAATTGAGAAAAGTCAATCGTGCCAACTTCGCCATTTGCTCGGGAAATGCGTATTTGCGTCAAATCTGCAGTTATCGTGGGTTCAGCAGCTTTCAAAACATCTTCAAGCGTGAGTCCTTCGCGATAAGCCATTTCGCCGGCGTTCTTGACGGCTCCGGAATAACTAATGGATTCAACGATTTCTTTTGCCCTCATAGAAACGGTGATGGTCGCAGTCTTAAGGATTTGTTGATTCACCAAAGTCTTTGAAATTTTCGCTGCTGCTTGCTCTTCGGTTAAACCGGATACTTCAACGGCTCCCACAAATTGAATCAAAATCAAACCGCTATTCGTAACCGTGTATTCCCCGTTCAAAGAAGGATCTTCCAAACACTTCAAGTTAATCACGTCACCGGGTTTTAAACCTTGACCCAAAACCACACAAAAACTGAGCAAAAAGAGCACAAAGGCTAAGAATCGAAACATGATGCGGCTACCTCGCAATAATACTGACGGAAAAACCTACCGAATCGTGGTGAATGAATTCAATAATTTTTTGTTTCAGCATGTGGCGTCAAATGGATTTGGTTCAAAGTCTTGAATTCCTCGGATACCGATTCGTTTGAAAAAGAAAAGATATAAGTAGACTTTTTGTGCCACAAGCTTTTGACCGCAACCTCTGAAATCTCCGTTTCTTTTGCGCTTTTGGTGACCCTTTTGCCTAATACGGTCGCCCACAAATAGATTGCCAAAGCGAAAAAAATAGGGATTGCAACAAAGACTGGACTCAATTTCAAACCCAAAACGAGAGCGGCACCCCATAGGCCAACATTCAAAGCAACCAAGTTGCGAGTTGCCTTCAGGTGACTTTCGTTTAGGTTTTTAAGACAAAGTTGACAATACGGTAACTCGAGCGGACTATCCGGCAAGGGCAAACCTTTTGGACGTTGTGGCGGTGTCGGACGGTAAACAGTTTCGGAGGGTCTTCCACATTTAACGCAACGCATAGGAAACGCAGGCCTGTCAGTTTCCACCCAAACTTGATGCGGAAGAAGTCGCGGCATGGAACGATTCTACCGGCAGAAAAGTAAAATCTCAAAATGCTTACCACTCTTATCGCAACCATTTTGGTCTCAAAATTCGAGCCCGGTTACTTTGTTCTTTTCACAAAAGGAACCAACAAGACTCCACTTGAGCGAGAGATGGCGTCCAAACTCCAGGGCGAACATCTCGGCAACTTGGGTCGAATGTGGAACGAAAAACTCAGCCCGCTTGCCGGTCCGTGCGGGGACAACGGTTTCATTAGGGGAATCGTCATCATAAAAGTTCGCTCACTGGCAGAACTTAAACGACAGTTAAAACCTGACCCTTTTGTTCAAAACAATTATCTGGGTGTGGTCGCAATTCCGGTCAAAGGAAATTGGCAAGACATCAAACGAATCGAACCCACCGGGGAATTTAAGTTGGGGCAATATACGTTGGCACTCATCAAAAAAGGTCGGCATTGGAACAGTTGGGACAAGACTTGGGTTTCGTTACACACGGATTACCAAAACTCATTGTTGGACAAAGGTGAACTTTCGGTTTGGGCAAAGGCAACCGACAACAATGACATACAAGCATGCCAAATCTTTAAAACAGCGGACGGCAAAAAGGTTCGCGACTTTTTGGCAAATGACCCCTCAGTCAAATCGGGTTTCTACGAGTTCGAAACCCACCCCCAATACCTTCAAGCGGATATCTTTGAAAAGTAAAGCGGGGCGGTAAAATCGCCCTCCCCATGGACTTAAAATCCACCTTAAACCTTCCGGACCCCGACTTCACAATCGCAATGAAGGCGGACCTACCGGTTCGAGAGCCGCAAATTCAGGCAGATTGGAAAGCCAATAACGTTTACAAACAGATTCAGGATGCATCCAAGGGAAGACCAAAGTTCATTCTGCACGACGGCCCGCCCTACACGAACAGCCCAATCCACTTGGGGACCGCATTAAACAAATGCCTGAAGGACTTTGTCGTCAAATACAAAACGATGCGCGGCTTTCATGCGCCGTATGTTCCCGGATACGACAATCATGGATTGCCTATCGAAATGGCAGTGCAAAAGAAGATTGGTAAGGGAAAACCGGCAAGCGAAATGCGAGATTACTGTCGAAAGCACGCAGAAGAATTTATTCAAGTCCAATCCTCGCAATTTCAAAGATTCGGAATTTTTGGTGATTGGGATAACAGTTATGCAACCATGGCGTTTGGGTTTGAAGCGTCCATTATTCGTGTCTTTGCTTCCCTGGCAGAAAAAGGTTTCATTTATCGCGACTTAAGACCGACTCATTGGTCTACTGTAAGCCGCACCGCTTTGGCAGACACAGAACTTGATTACCAAGACCACGTTTCAAAGGCAATCTATGTTCGATTTCCTTTAATCAAAGACCCAGACAAAGTTTTTGATTCTTCAGAAAACATTTTTTGCGTCATTTGGACAACGACCCCGTGGACCATTCCCGCTAATTTGGCAGTTGCGTTTCATCCTAAACAGAATTACGAGTTGATTGAACATGAGTCCGGAAGGTATCTAATCATTTCTGAATTGGTCGAAAAAGTTTGCGGCGAACTCGGATGGGAAAATTGCAAGAAACTGAAGTCGGTTAAAGGAGAAGTTTTAAAAAATCTTGTTTTCAAACATCCAATTTTTGACCGGGAATCTATTGCAGTGATGGCGGACTATGTTACAACGGAAGATGGAACAGGAATTGTTCATACGGCTCCCGGTCATGGCGCAGATGACTTCTATACGGGCAGAAAATATGGTCTTCCGATTCTCTGTCCCGTAGATGAGGCGGGTGTTTATACACATGAAGCACTGGAATTCAGCGGCCAACATATCGAAAAAGCAAAAGAAACGGTTGTTAACCGATTGCAAGAATTAGGAAACTTGTTAAAGGCGTATGACTATTACCATAGTTATCCTTACAGCGATCGCGACAGAAGTCCTGTCATTTTTCGTACAACCGAACAATGGTTCTTAAAAGTAGACCACAACGATCTACGTCAAAAAGCAATCGAAGAAATCAAAAAAGTAAATTGGTATCCACCGGCAGGTGAACAACGAATTAGTGCAATGGTTAGCAACCGTCCCGACTGGTGTCTTTCACGCCAAAGAACATGGGGAGTCGGTATTCCTATTTTGTACGACAGAGAAACAGGCGAGCCAATTTTGGATTCCGAAATCATGGAAAACGTCGCAAAATTGGTCAGCGAAAATGGTTCAGCTGCATGGTTCGAATGCAATGTTGATGACGTACTTCCAAGCAATCATCCACACAAAGGTAAAGGCGATAAAAAGTATCGAAAAGAAACCGACGTTCTCGATGTATGGTTTGATAGCGGAATAACTCATTTGGCCGTCCTTGACATGCGATACAACTCGGCATGGTCCGACCTCCAGTGGCCGGCAGATCTATATTTAGAAGGGAGCGATCAACATCGCGGTTGGTTCAACAGTAGTTTGATGACCGCTTGCGCAATTAAGGGCTCTGCACCCTATAAAAACGTCTTGACTCACGGTTTCTTGGTCCTGGATAAAGGCGAAAAAATGAGCAAATCTCGCGGCAATGCAATTGAACCAATTGATGCCGCAAATCGGTTTGGTGCAGATGTCATTCGACTTTGGGCTTCAACGGTGGATTTCACAAGTGACATCCCATGCAGTGAAGAACTTTTCAAGCAAGTCGGAGAAATGTATAGAAGAATTCGGAACACCTTGAGGTTTCTTCTTGCAAATCTTTACGATTTTGATCCGAAAACTGAAAACACAATTATCTCAGACATCGATTTATGGGCAGTCGAAAAAACCAAATTGCTTGAAAAATCATTTTGTGCTGAATTTGATCAATTTGAGTTTAGCAGTGCAATCAATTTGATTCACAACTTCTGTGCAAATGAGTTAAGTTCATTTTACTTGGATGCCATCAAAGATAGGATGTATTGCGATGCAAAAGATTCTGAATTGAGAAGAAGCAGTCAAGCCGCATGTTACGAAATCTTGCTTCGGCTAAACAAAATGATTGCAGCTGTACTTCCTCACACCGCTGAAGAAGTCTATCAAAAAACGCCTCATATAACTCCAAAAAGCACTGTTTTTCTGGAGGAAATTCGCTGTATAGACGATTCTTCAAACATGAAACTGCTTGAAAAGTTTGAAACTCTGTTTGAATTCAAAGATCGGCTCTACGTACAACTCGAATCGTGGAAATCTTTAAATGGAATCAAGGACACTCAAGATGTTTCCGTTCGTGCACATACAATTCCGGCTGTCAAAAATCTGCTCGCTTCATTTGGCGCCGACTTGCCTACAATGTTAAGAATCAGTTGGATTGAATTCCTGGATTCAGATGAAGAAAAATTCGAATTTGAAGAATCCAAATTTTTGAAATGTGAAAGAAGCCGACTAAGACGACCGGATGTGGAAATGGCCAACGGGACACCGCTGTCAAAACGTGACCGAATGGTGCTCGGATTGTGAACACAAAAGTCATCAGGTTTATCGTCTGGCTTGCATTTCTTTTAATCATAGATCAGTTACTGAAACAATGGATTAAAGCAAACTTGAATATCGGTCAATCCATTACCGTAATTCGTGATATGTTCGAAATCACCCATGTCGAAAACACCGGAGTTGCATTTGGAATGTTATCTGGAAAAGGTGCCTGGTTAGCCCCTATTGCTATCATCGTTGCAGGATTTGCCGGCTACACCTATGTCAATCACAAAGAAAACGACAAATGGTTCGGAGCCGGAATGGTTCTTCTTGCGGCAGGTGCCATTGGCAACTTTATCGACCGGATTTTCAACAATGGGAAAGTGGTCGATTTTATTGATGTCAAATTCATCCATGTTTTCAATGTTGCCGATATGTGTATCACTGCTGCCGTCATTATCTTGCTTGGAAAGTGGGCTTTCGAAAGCCGAAAACAGGACCCAAACGTTAACGGAAGTTGAAATTAGCGGCTAAATAATCGCCAAAAACGTCGTACACTATAAGTAAATGACTTCGGCTTGGCGTCAACCGACTGACTCGAAAAGTCCGCTCGGAGCCCCGTTCTACATAGGAAAACGGAGCAGACGACGCGCCGTCGCGCGCCTTGGGCCCGGAATCTACCGGGCTTTTTCCTTTGTGAATAGACGAGGAGTCGCCTAATGGCTTACCACGACGTCCTCCTGCTGAACAACAACTATGAGCCCTTGAACGTTTGCACCGTTCTCAGGGCAGTTACGCTTTTGCTAAAAGGCAAAGCGGAAGTCCTTCACCATAACGGTCATGTCATTTACACCGGTCGCGGTGAGTTACGGGCTCCAACCGTTGTTCGATTGAGATACCACGTTAAACGCCCAATGCCAACCTTGCGAATGTCCCGCCATTCAGTTCTGGCTCGAGATAATCACACTTGCCAATACTGCGGTTACCAGGGGAAAGACCTGACCATTGACCACGTGGTTCCTCGATGGATGAAAGGTCCGCACACTTGGGACAATGTCGTTGCCTGCTGTCGAAAATGCAATTTGAAAAAGGGCGACAAGCTGCCGGACCAGGCACGCATGAAACTTCGAACGGTTCCAAAGCGACCCCATTACATTCCCTACATCTCTTTACCAAATTACATGAAAGCACAAGGCAAAGATGAGTGGATGATTTACTTGCCCCGCTTTGAAGCGTTTCAAAGACCCGATTAAGCAAAACCTTTCATAATCGGGTCGTGGCTCGCGAAATTATTCCGGAAGCAGAAGCACTTCTTGACGTCGAAATCCCCGTTCTTGACAAGGGCTTTGTTCGATTGGTGGATTACCTTGGAGGCGATGCAAGGATTGTCCAATCAGCCCGCGTTTCCTATGGGGCTGGAACCAAGACCGTTCGCGAAGATAAGGGACTTATCAATTACTTGATGCGTAACGACCACACCTCGCCTTTCGAACAAGTTTCATTGACTTTCCATTGCAAGATGCCGATTTTTGTTGCACGGCAATGGGTTCGCCATCGCACTGCGCGACTCAACGAAATCAGCGGTCGTTATTCAGTGATGCGTGACGAGTTTTATCTTCCGGAAGCAAGTCAAATTCGCAAGCAATCCAAAAACAACAAGCAAGGCCGTAGCGATGAGACTTTGTCGCCGCAAGATGCCAAACAACTATTGGACCAACTTGAAGCGGAACAAACTTCAATTTACGAAAATTACGAAGAAATGCTCGAATCTGGCTTAGCGCGAGAACTCGCTCGCATGAACCTTCCCTTATCGCTTTACACAGAATGGTATTGGCAAATTGATTTGCACAACCTATTCCATTTCTTGCGTTTACGACTGGATGCACACGCTCAATATGAAATTCGCGTTTATGCAGAAGCCCTTGCAAAATGCGCTCAAGCCGTTGCTCCGTTTGCTTACGAGGCGTTCGAGGAACACAGTTTGCATGCGGTCAAACTTTCACGGACGGAATGCGTTGCACTCGGCAAAATGCTTCGGGGCGAATCGCCTGATTTGGACGAACGTCAAATGCGGATTTTTGAAGAGAAACTCGGAAAAATCCAAACACCAGTGCCGACCGAAGCATAGAGCCGAATTAGCGCATCACTTTTTCCACAACTCGCAAGGAACGCAGATAAGAAACGATGATAAACACCGCCGTTCCTTGGCGTTCCCAACATCCGTTGGTTACTTCGTCAAGTGCTTTCAATACTCCTGAAGGAACATCGTTTAGGCGCGACAAGTAAACCGCTGTATTCATTGCGGCGTGGATTAAATGATCTCCGTTACCGACGCGTTCCCATTGGCGAATCAAGTCTGCAACGGAATTTGCTTTGGTTTTTGTCCATTTGAGCATTTCCGTCTCCTTGTATTTTCAGAAAGGAGTTTGACGCACCGATTCCCAAAAAGGTTTCATTCAGAATTGCAACGTTTTTGGGTACCATGACGTACAAATTGAACATATCCCGAAGGGGAGTAGCGCCTTTGTATCAAAGGAATCGAATTCGTCAATACGCTCGAAAGAGCCGGATTCGGTTTGAAAACGCAAGACCTTCATCGCCACGCGGTGAGGGTTTTTTTGTTGCGTGGTATTTCGAAATGAGGTGAAACATGAACTGTCCGAATTGCAACCTACCGTTGACCATTGCCGAAAGACACCGAGTTGAAATTGACTATTGCCAACAATGTCGCGGTGTTTGGTTAGACCGTGGCGAACTTGACAAAATCATCGAGAGGGCTGAACAGATTCAAAATGCCCCCCCGGAAGACCGACGACCCAGAGAAGAGTATCGCGAAGATTCATATCGTGGCGAACGGTACGATCGCGACGATGATGACTATCGGCATAAGAAAAAGAAACGAGGCGGATTTCTCGGCGAAATTTTCGACTTTGACTAAATGATGCTTGCAAATATTCCACTTTGGATTTGGGGTGCATTTTTAGGGTTTGTTGCCCTCATGCTTGCACTTGACCTTGGCGTTTTTCACAAGCATGCCAAGAAAGTTGAAGTCAAAGAGGCGCTGATTTGGAGCGCCGTCTGGATTGGACTTGCGTTGGTTTTCAACGTATTTCTGTTCTTTTTCTGGGACTCGATTCAACCGGGAAGTATTTATAGCAATGGCGAAGCCGGATCTGCATTTTTAGCCGGATACCTTATAGAAAAGGCGCTGAGTGTTGACAATATTTTTGTTTTTATCATTATTTTCTCCTATTTTAATGTTCCGGAAAAGTATCAGCATCGGGTGCTTTTTTGGGGCATTATCGGTGCTCTAATTTTCCGTGCATTGTTTATTGCTGCCGGAGCAGTGATCTTGGAACGGTTTTTCTGGACCATGATTCTCTTTGGTCTGTTTTTGATTCTTACCGGTGTCAAATTGGCAAAGTCCAAAGAGAAAAAGCTTGACCCTTCGAAAAACCCAGTCGTCAAATTGTTCAAGCGGTTGATGCCTGTGACCAACGAGTTTCAAGGCGAGAAGTTTTTTGTTAGAATTGACAAAAAACTGTGGGCAACTCCTTTGTTCATCACGTTGTTGGTGGTTGAGTTTACGGACGTGATTTTTGCCGTTGACTCTATTCCCGCCATTTTTGCGATTACATCGGACCCTTTTATCGTTTTCACCTCCAACGTTTTTGCGATTTTGGGATTACGCGCACTCTTTTTCGCGCTTGCCGCTTTGGTTCAAATGTTTCATTACCTATCCTACGGCTTAGCGGCGATCCTGATTTTCGTTGGGTGCAAAATGATTTACGGTTACATTGAAAAGGCCGTTTATCATGATTTGCCTAAGTTTCCCGTTATTTTGTCCTTGGGCATTATCGCGGGAATTTTGACGATTTCGATAGTCGCTTCGATACGCAACCCTCGACCGAGCGCTCATTAGGTCTATGGATTGTCGCTTCAATTCGCGTTACACTCTATAAGTGCTTGAGAAGTCCAATTGTCAAGTGCTTTTTCGAAAAACCAGTAAAAATACTGGGTCAGCCCAAATTCTTGCCTAGATGCTGTTTATGGCACCAAAGCGAATGAAATGAAGGATACAAAATTCGAACTACAATCGAAAGGAAAAAGATGATAAAGAAGATTGAAAGGATCGTGCCAACTTTGATGCCGGTCTTTGCCTATGCTTTAGTTTGGTTTGAAACTGGTCCAATTCTTATTGTGCTGTTTTTCTTGTTTACTTTGGTACACATGGCGATTTTTGAT
>CAZJKW010000011.1:0-705 GCA_964546835.1 uncultured Fimbriimonadales bacterium | reverse complement strand
CAATGGTCGGTATCACAGTACTTATTACAAACTTAGACGACTATCGAGTTTGGGCTGCGCCGATGGCGTTCTTTTTAGTCTATCTTATGCATTTCTTTGTTATTCAAATCATTGTTCATCTTCGAATGATACGAAACGGCGTGCCTGAGGTGTCTTGTAAACAGTTTTATGATGAAATTGCTAAAAGGAGCATCAAAAATCGGATTCGAGAGTTACGCAAGGAAATGAATTACTTGGATAAAGAAAAGGACTTGGACAATTGAACTTGCAAACCTGAAATCTTGTCATTTTGACTTAAACACAGGCCATCTGCAACCTTAAGAAAAATTACGAATACTACTTTGTTCTAACTGAGTCTTTCGTGACGCCAATCGGATCGATTCGAACAACAAAAGAAGTCAATTCTTTTTCAAGTGAAAACACAAATTTCTTGGATTCATTTTTGTTTATGACTTCAAACCTTGCGCGTGATTCCTTTGTATTGAATTCCGCAGTTCCTTGATTGAACTCGAGCAACTCATCATTACAGTACGCTGCAAAAGGTGGTTTTCCTTCAATGTAAACTACAACCCTATAATCATCAAAAATCAATTTGTTAACTTTATTGTTAAATGAGTGAATTATTACGTGAACAACAAAGTAAATCAGCAACACAATCGCGATTATCCACCACTTGTGCTCAAATGAATTGCGTCGCATAGTTTG
>CAZJKW010000010.1:0-33219 GCA_964546835.1 uncultured Fimbriimonadales bacterium | reverse complement strand
TCACCGCTTTAACGCCGGATTCAAGTGCCTCATCTTCCGACATTTTTAACTTAAATTTCAAATGGTTTTCACTCACCCCAAGACCTGTGTGAATCCTTGCTCTTTCAGCGGGCTTTAACGCTTCCGCTGCACATTCAATATCCGCTTGCTTGGCTCGAGTCAGTCCGCAAATCGTGACCCCTTTAAGTTCGGTTGCCAGCGTTTGCACATTTGAGAAATCTCCCGGCGAACTAATCGGAAAACCCGCTTCGATAATGTCAACTCCCAAATCAACAAGAGCCCGACCGATTTCCAGTTTTTCATCGGAGCGAAGAGCAACTCCGGGGCTTTGTTCGCCATCGCGAAGCGTTGTGTCAAAAACATAAACCCGATTGGACATCTCTAAAAGATTATACAGGCGAAACCCGCGTCACATGCCCCAGTTTTCTCCCCGGACGTGGGTCTTTCCCGTACAAATGCACAAATCCTTCGGGCAAAGGGTCAGGGATTTCGCTGACTAGGTTAATCATTTCGCAGTTTCCAAGCGCATCGGTCGGTCCAAGCGGCATCCCGGTTATGGCTCTCAAATGATTTTCAAACTGACTTGTTTTTGCCCCTTCAATCGTCCAATGTCCCGAATTGTGAACTCTCGGTGCCATTTCATTTGCAATCAGTTGACCTTCTTTTTCAAAAAACTCAATTGTAAAGACGCCAACATATTCAAGACTATTCAGAATTTTTTCTGCATATTTTTGTGCTTGTTTGGAAAGTTCTTCCGAATGAGGAGCAGGCGCAACAGATTTTCTCAAGATTCCTTTTTCATGATAATTTTCAACAAGTGAATAATGAAAAATGTTCTTGTCAAAATCACGTACGGATATCTGAGAAACTTCTCTTTCAAATGCAATAAACGATTCAAGAATTAAGTTGCGGCCACCTAACTCTTCAAATTTTTGAACCGGATCCTCGTCCTCTTGAATAATAACTTGACCCTTACCGTCATATCCCATGCGCCGCGTTTTCAATACTGCAGGCAAGCCCGTAACTGTCAATCCTTCAAACAAGTCATCCAACGATTCAATCGCAAAATATTCAGGCGTCTTAATTTCTAATTCATTAAACAAACGCTTTTCTTCAATGCGGTCCTGAGAAATCTTAAGGGCTTTCAAACCCGGGTAAACACTCTTGGATTTCAATAGCGTTTCAACGGCGACCGCCGGAACATTTTCAAATTCATATGTAAAAATGTCGGCTTGTTTTGAAAACTGGGTGAGCGCAATCTCATCGGTGAATTTGCCGACAACAAGTTGAGTGACTTCGCCGCCGCAAGCGTCGGGAGTTTCGTCAAACAGGATTAGGTCAACCCGGATTGATTTTCCGGCTTCGGCGAGCATCATTCCCAATTGCCCGCCTCCCAAACACCCAACCCTAATCATTTACGGGGGTCCGGATTATCCAATACGGTATTCGTTTGTTTGGCTCTAAAATCATCAAGCGATTTTTGAATGGTGATATGTTCGGTTGACAAAATCGAAGCCGCCAGTAACGCAGCATTTTTTGCGCCCGCTGCTCCAATCGCAACCGTTGCAACAGGAACTCCGGCAGGCATTTGAACAATCGAAAGAAGCGAATCCATCCCTTTCAATGCTTTTGATTCAACCGGAACGCCGATAACCGGAAGGCTCGTTTTGCTTGCGCACATCCCCGGCAAATGGGCCGCTCCTCCTGCTCCCGCAATGATTACCTTTAGCCCACGTTCTCGCGCAGTTGAAGCATATTCAAACAACAAGTCCGGTGTGCGATGTGCAGAAACCACGCGTACTTCATGCGGAATGTCCAACTGCTCCAATACTTCAGCGGCGTTGGACATCGTCTCCCAATCGGATTGAGAACCCATGATGATTCCAACCAGCGGTTGCATAACCATAGTTTACGCTAACTTGACCCCCAGTAAAAATACGGGTTTTCAGAGCGGGGGGGGGATCCACCAAATTTCTTGTAAAATGCCTCTAGGAAGCAATCGAATGAAAGGATTCGTTGCAGGTTTAGCGCAGGAATTGGGTGCTATTCGTAAGCACTCTGTTTTTCGAGTTTGGATTGTGACGGTGTTATTAGCAATCGTGACAATCGTTACCTTTGTTGCATTCAGTCAAAAACAAACGGCTTTCTTAAATTCCACAGGGGCAAATTCTCTCATTGGCAAGCGAGTTGAACTGCCAAAGTTTGATGCGAGAGGTTTGGTGATTCCACAGAGCGGAGCTCGCACACTGGTTTCATTGGGCTGCTTCAGTTGCGCTCCTGAAAGCAAATGGGACGAGTTCTTTTCAAGAGTTACTCACCGCCAACTAATCATCGTAACTCCTTATCGCATAAATGATTTGCCAACAGGCTTAAATAAGCGAAAAGATTTGCGGATTATTGTTGATGCAAGAAACAAAGTTGTTCCATTTGGCTTTACAGAATTTGAAAACATGTGTATTACAGTTGATAATACAGGCGTTATACGCTCAATTAATGCATACGGGAGTGAAACGCTTGATTATTTGAGAGGCAAACTGTGAAAAATAGAGCAGGAATAACAGTCATAGAATTAATTGTTGTGCTTTCTATTTTGCTGTTGATATTTGCGCTTGCCTTTCCGGCACTACTACGTGCGCGATTACGAGGAATCGAGTTAAGTAGCGTGTCCAAAATGAGGCAACTTTACCTATCAATTGAAATTTATCGAGATCAATTTGAAGGAGCCCCCGATGATTGGTCATCGGGATTTGCAATGGGATTACCATCATACAACTACTATTTTAGTGAATATATTCTAAAAAAATCAGAGGAGATTAAGAGTCCATTTGGTGAAGATATTACGATACTAAATACAGGCATTGAAGGAGCACCAGGATGCATTTCCTATATTGGATATGGCTACAGTCCACCCTTTAGTGATGTGATCGGTTCACCATTTTATGGATTTTTACAAAAGTTTCAAGAGAATTCGGTACTAATATGTGATCAATATGTAAACGCAAAGGGGACTAATATGTCAATACCCCAATCAAGGAAGCGAGCCCTATCCATTCTAATTTCTGGACAATTAATTAGTCAATTTCGTTTTGGTAACGGATCACGTCCTCACTTTTTTTCTGGCGAAATCAAATAGGAGACTCATATGAAAAGCAAATTACTAATGTTGACAACTGCAACAGTAGTCGCCATAATCGGCATCGTTACATTTGCAGTTGCGGGCAGCGGTTCAGGTCCTTGCGGCACAAGCCCTGACTGTAAAGAGTTTACTGCTTGTAATGGACCTGCGCAGATACCCTTGTCAAGTTGTTGCTATGAAAACTCATCTGGAACTAACTGTAAATATATTGTAAATCGAAAACGATGGTGTGATGGTCAATGGGTCGATG
This sequence comes from uncultured Fimbriimonadales bacterium, assembly GCA_964546835.1. GTDB lineage: Bacteria > Armatimonadota > Fimbriimonadia > Fimbriimonadales > ATM1 > JAHCHL01. The sequence continues at coordinate 29,833 of CAZJKW010000010.1, read as the reverse complement.
AGTGCGTCGGAAGTTGGACGGGCAGTTCAAATTGTGATCTTGGCGAACATGTTTGTTACTAGGAGAACACAGTACGCTCAGGGTATGAAAGTCTCTCTTTTGTCTGCGTTTGTTTTTGTCTTCGGGTGCTCTCGAACTAATGATTTACAATCGGATGCCAAAGAACTGTTGGCTGCAATGGAACAATGTGAAGGACAAAAAATACTTCAGTACATGACTGAAAGTGAGATCAATGCAGGCAGTTGGAATGTTCAATCTTTGGCAAAATTTGCCATTTTGACGGGACCGAGTAGGTCAAATGGCTGGCAAAAACAAGGTGAGCCGTCTTGGGAAAAGTTTGAAGCACAAGCGGGCGGAGCACTTACGCAATTCTATATTCACAATTCGGGGAAGAGAAAGGCAATGACAATTTTCTTGCAATCCGACGGCTCCAAGAATGTGGCTCCAGGATTGTCGGCCATGATGTTGAATGGATATTGGGCGGAAGTCAATTTGGCACAAGAAACACTCCCAATTGGAATAGAAAAACAAAAATTGTGGTTGCAAAACTTGCCCGACCTTCAGCGAAAGTGTCAAGAAGCGGGAATCGAAGGTTACGTTGAGGCAACAGCTCCGGACTTTTCTCCAAAGTTTATTAGTTGGAGCACGCTCGAGTCCAGACTTAAACAAAACATTGAGCGACTTGAAAGAAAGGCAAACGAGCAAGCCGGTGCAAATTAGAATTACGCTAACTTTTCCTTTAGCCAATCGGGAATAGAAACGGCCTTTCGCTCAGTTCCCATCAAAACGTGCCACGTGTAACCTTCGGTCAGCACTTGCTCGGTACCCTGCTTTACAATTTCATACTCAAACTTAATTGCGGCGCGCTTAGTTTCACCAATTCGGCTCCGAATCAAAATATCGTCGTCATACTTGATTTCACCCTTGTACCGAACCCAGGTTTCTACCACCGGAAGAAAAAACCCGTCGGCTTCTAAACTTTTGTAAGTGAACCCGCGAGACCGGCAAAGGTCTCCTCTTGCCACCTCAAACCAATAAAGGTAATTGGCGTAATACGCATGACCCATCTGGTCTGTCTCGCCATATCGAACGCGAATGGGGGTCTCCAACCATGATCTCACTTGCACAGGTTACCGGTACCATTGATTTCAATGATCGTCAGAATAGTCGAACGCAAGAACGAGACTCGGCTGGCCGCGACCATCCGAAGCATCTGGTGGCGGCATTTTTGTCGGCCAATGGCGAATGAAAATTTGGACTGACGATACAGAACACACAAAAGTTCAAGGTGGAAACTAATGATAACCGCATTAATTGCAAGTCTCTTGCTAAGTCAATCACAGTTCATAGATGGCGAACAACGTGCAGATAAGATCAAGGGGGATTCCAATTACAGTTTTGGATTTAGCAGCATCCAGTTAAAGAACTTGGGAGAATACGACACGGTTGCTATTGTCAAATATCAAGGACAAATCGCGCCCCATGATCGCGATCGCTTTTTGGGACAAAACATGCAGCCACTGACACCAAGGTCTTATGCTGCTGACATTTTGGAAGTGCACCAATGTCTCAAGGGAAATGCAACGGGGACAATCCGGGGGGTTTATCGCGTTTTCAGCGAAACAACTAACGGGGGTCCCGCAAAACGCTCGGACCCCCCAAAAGAAAATGCGACTTACATTTTCATAGGGTCGAAACCAAATGGGCAGAAACTGCGTGCTGATATGGTTTGGGACGCTGTTTCGAAAAACCAACAAGATTTCCCAATATATACAACGGCATTGGCAAACAACGAATATATGGGTTTGGCGTTGTTTGAAACGCATATACTTACGCTTCGCGTTAGCAGCGACCCTAAAGCGGTTTTTCTCTATGCGGTTGCGGATGCTTTCAAAAATGCTGATGACAGAACAGTGGGACTGCTATGTCAGGCAATGACAGATTTGAAACAGGGCAGAAGTAGAGATGTTTTTCACGATTACGACGAGCGTTTCGATTCAGATATTCCTATGATTGAAGGAATCCCCCTATTTGATAATGACTTCCCTGGTGGAGGGTGGCTAAAGTCCAAATTTGGGCCTGCAGTTATGGAAGCATATTCAACCTTGAGTGATTACGGGAAACTTTGCGTGCTTGCATCTTTCGAGTTAATACTCGGATTCGACAAAGATATGGAATATCTTGAGATACTGGAGCGGTTTGATGCCGAAGAAAAATTCCGCCAATTACCAAGGACTAATCTTTATTTTCGCAAAGACGCCCCGTATGGCGACAAAATTCAGTGGAACACAACCATCAACCGAATTGTGGATATGATTTTTACGGTTAAGTCTCCTGCGCTTCGAAAACATATCTTATCAAAGTGGATTTATAAGAGACCGGCAGACCAATATGTATTGAAACTGATTGATTTGCTCGAATCGCCTTCTGTTATTGAACGCGGGTATGTACTTAGGGAATTTGCTCAGTGGCACCGTAAGGACTATCCAGGGGTTGATTTAGTACCGAAAGGAAATTGGGCTATCAATGAACCCATCACCAACGAAGCATTCTTGCAACAGTTCTGGCGAACCCATCCACCCTAAATCCCACTCAACCGGTACCATTGACCTCAATGGTCGTCAATAAAGCAGAAGACATGAACGTGGTTCGAGAACTCTTTCTCGAATACGCAACATGGCTCGGTGAAGACATGTGCTTCCAAGGATTTGAAGAGGAACTCGCAACCCTTCCCGGCAAATACGCTGAACCTAAGGGCCGGCTATATCTTCTCGAAACAAACAACAAAATCGCCGGTTGTGGAGCAATTCGGCCTTTGTCCGAAAGAGATTGTGAAATGAAACGGCTTTATGTTCGGGACGAATTCAAAAGAAAGGGTTATGGAAAACGGATGGCACAAACCCTTATTGAAGACGCGCGAAAAATCGGCTACCAAAGAATGTTGCTGGATACATTAAGCAGGATGACACCGGCAATCACTTTGTATCGCTCACTCGGTTTCAAAGAAGTGGAAGCGTATTACAACAATCCCATTTGCGGTGTCGTTTATTTGGGGTTGGACTTACAATGACGAAGGACGAACTCTACGAGTTAGTGAAAAAAATCCCAAAAGGAAAAGTCATTTCTTATGGCGCAATCGGGAAACTCGGAAATGGATTTTTGCCCGCCAAATCGGTGGGTTGGTTTATGGGGTTTGCAGTCGGAATGGAAATCCCTTGGTGGCGGGTCGTCGGCAAAGACGGCGGACTTCCCATAGCCAAACGCGATCCTAACCTCGCACAAGAACAAAAAGCCCGCCTCGAATCCGAAGGGGTCAAATTCCTTGATACCGGCTTAATAGACATGAACCGATCCGAAGTTCATGACCTAAACTGAGATTGTTAATCTGAACTTGCGACTGAGATTTTCCCCAGCAAAAATACCAGTTCTTCAAAATTTTCCCTGACAAATGGCTCTCTCGAACACTTATAAATTGATTGATGCGAAAAAACGTCAATTGCGTACTTGTTGCGACGAGGGGCTGAAATGCCTATTCCCCGTCGGGTGGGAGAAACCCGAAAGCAAGCAGAACCAAGTTCAGCGAATCGTTCATAGCGTATAAACCACCTTCAAACGAACCTAAGGATATTCCATATCTGACCGATAACCCGAACTGACAAACGTGCCGGGTTTTGGCACATCGGGAGTCCACCTATGGGAATGCGAATCAACACAAACCTTGCCGCCATGAAGGCGCTGCGTAATTTGAACGCCGTAACCGACGAGATGAATCGGCCGATATCTCGCCTGTCAACCGGCCTCAGAATCAACACAGCGGCAGACGATCCGGCAGGGCTTGTTATCAGTGAAAACCTCAGAACCCAAATCCTTGGAATTGATCAAGCCGTCCGAAATTCCCAAGACTCCATCAACATGGTCAAAACTGCCGAAGGAGCTATGCAAGAAGTCCAAGACCTCCTCCGTTCGATGAGAAAGTTGGCTGTTCACTCTGCAAATACAGGTGTTGTGGATACGAATGCGCTCCTTGCCAATCAAAGCCAGATTCGTTCCACCATTTCATCGATTAACCGAATCGCAAGTCAAACTTCATTCGGAAACAAAAAGTTGCTCGATGGAACAGCCGGCGCTCAAGCCGCTGTAACCTCTCCATCAAACGTGGCCAGCATCTATATGGGTGGAACGTTCAACAACATGTCGGTTGCCAGCGGACCGATTACCGTTAACCTGACCACTCAGGCAACCCGGGCGCAAATTGCGACTAACGTCACTTATGCGTCGGCAAATGCAATCGTTCCCCCCGGAACCGTGACCATCAATGGAATGACGTTTGTCAGTTCCGGCACAGACACGCTTCAACAAATGGTCTCGAAAATCAACGAGTTCTCGGGAACAACCGGCGTTTCAGCGCAAATCAACGGAAGCGGACCTTATTCACTGACCTTGGTACAGACCAACTACGGTGCAAATTTCGGAATTCAACTGTTCGACACAGCAGGTCTGTTTAACTCAACGAGTTACACAACCAGCACGGGAACGAACGCCGTGGCAACGGTCAGCGTAACCACAACGCAAGGCGTTCAATCCGTACAATTTATCGGCGGACGAGGCGGTACCGAATCCGGATTGCGTTTGACTGACACACTTGGAAATGCTGTATCACTAACCGAAAACGGAAACTTGAATCTCAGCGGTGCGACACAAGTCGGTGTTCTAACTGCCGGTGCGGTGCAAATCCAATTCGGGCCAAACGCAAATCAAGCAACCCAAGTTGCCATTCCAAGTCTGTTTGCAGGAATGTTGGGAACGGGAGCCGTACCGGGAGAATCCATCGGTTCGATTGATGTCACTTCGGTCACCGGCGCAAACAATGCAATTCGAATCATTGATGATGCGATTACGCAACTTGCAAGAGTGCGCGGCGAACTGGGTTCGTTCCAAAAAGATTTCTTGGAAAGCAACGTTCGATCTTTAAACATTGCGAAAGAGAATTTAACGGCAACCGAGTCACAGATTCGAGACGCAGACGTCGCGGAAGAAATTACTCAGTGGACCAAATTGCAGATTCTTCAGCAAACCGGTATGTCGGTTTTGGCGCAAGCGAATCAACTTCCGCAATCGGTATTGCAACTGTTGCGCGGCGGTTAAGCAACACCTTCAGCGAGTTTTCTCGCTTGGTCATGTTGTAGCAATGCTTGAAGAATTTCTTCAATATCTCCATCCATTGCTTGGTTTAAGTTGTGCGCCGTAAAGTTGATTCGGTGGTCTGTAATTCTGCTTTGCGGAAAATTATAGGTCCGAATTTTTTCACTTCGGTCTCCGCTGCCCGCAGTTTTTCTGACATCGCTTTCTGCTGCACGTTGTTCTTCTAAACGCAAATCATAAATCTTTGCGCGGAGCATTCTCATGGCGCGCTCTCGATTCTGAATTTGACTCCGTTCATCTTGACAAGAAACCACAATCCCGGTTGGTCTGTGAATGATTCGAACGGCAGACTCGGTCTTGTTGACATGTTGACCACCGGCACTGCTGGATCGAAACGTTGAGATTTCCAAATCATCAGCGCGAATTTCAACATCCAGTTCTTCGGCTTCCGGCATAACCAAAACCGATGCCGCACTAGTATGAATTCGTCCAGAGGACTCAGTTTTCGGAACGCGTTGAACGCGGTGGACTCCGGTTTCAAATTTCAAAAGTGAAAAAGCACCCTGGGCGTTGATACCGAGAGTTGCGTTGGAAACACCTCCAATACCGGATTCTTCCTTTTCAAGGAGTTCATATTTCCAACCTTTGCGCTCTGCAAATCGCATATACATTCGGAGCAATTCGGCAGCGAAAAGTGCGGCTTCTTCGCCACCGGTTCCTTGCTTGATTTCCATAATCACGCTTTTGTCATCGTTTGGATCTTTCGGCAAAAGCATGATGCGAAGGTCTTCTTCGATTTTTGTGATTTGTGATTTGATTTCGTCAATTTCTTGATTGGCGATTTCTTTCATCTCCGGGTCGCTGAGCAAAAGTTCTGCGCCGGCGAGTTCTTCTTTTTTCTTTTTGAAAAGTCGAAATGCATGGACGACCGGTTCCATTTCAGCCGAAGCCCGCCCGAGTTCGCGCTGTTTGGAATAGTCTGAGGTGATTTCTGGATTTTGCAGGTCTTTTTGAACCTGTTCAAATCGCTCTTCAAGTTCTTGAAGCCGTTCCCACATTGAGCGCGGAAAGGATACCTTTTGACGGCTAAAATGAAGTTGTGGAGCCGGTAGCCGTTTATGTTCACACCCCGTTTTGTCCGAGCAAATGCGGTTATTGCGATTTTAATTCGTATGCGATGGATGGGGAGATTGTTGACCGAACGGTAAAGGCAATTCGAAAGGAGATCGAAAACTCTCCACACAAAGGCAGACCTGCAAAAACAATCTTTTTTGGTGGAGGCACTCCAACATATCTGCCCGGAAACTCCTTGTGTGAACTATTGAAGTCGGTTAAGGAAATTCACCCTCCAATCGAGGGCTGCGAAATTACAAGCGAAGCAAATCCCGGAACGATTGATTCAGACAAGTTTTCAAACATGGTTGATGCCGGGTTCAATCGAATCAGCATCGGGGCGCAAAGTTTTCTGGATTCGGATTTAATCAAATTAGACAGAGTTCATCAGTCAAGTGAAATCGTTCGCGCGGTCAAAATTGCAAGAGAGTCAGGGTTTCGCAACGTTAGCATTGACTTGATGTTTGCGTTGCCGGGACAGTCACGATTTGCTTGGAAAGAAAATCTGAAACGTGCATTTGATTTGGGTACGGACCATCTAAGTTTATATTGCTTGACAATAGAAGAGAATACAAAATTCTATAAACTCTTTATCAAGGGAATTTTGAATCAACCGGATGAAAATTCGCAGACAGAAATGTACGACATTGCGGTGGATGAAGCGGCGAGAAATGGATTTTTACAATATGAGATTAGTAATTTTGCCAAGCCGGGCTTGGAGTGCAAACATAATTTGTGTTACTGGAATTGCGAGGAGTATGCGGCTTATGGACCGGGAGCGGTTGAGCAAGTTGGAGGTCGAAGGTGGACTCACCTTAAACACCCGAACTTGTACTGCGACGCGGTTGAGAAGGCAGTTGATTTATTTTGCGATTCGGAAGAATTGAACGACGAAATCAGGCGAGAAGAGAAGATTATGTTAGGACTCAGACTAAATCAAGGAATTTCAGTTTTGGAAAGCAGTCCAAACAGAACCGGATTAGAAAAGGCAATCGAAAATGGCTGGATTGTTATTGAAAATGAGTTTATGAAATTGACCAAGAGTGGAAGACATTATTGTAACCAAGCCATTTTGTTGCTCATTTAGTTGTTGTTAATTTTAATCGAATCCAAAACTTTCCATGCAAATACGCGTGATTCGTTATTGCCTTGAACGTAGCCCGTGTTAATTTGCCATAGGTGGTTGTTGTCACAAGCAATTCGCCCTTCAAAGGCGATGGTTTTTCCTTTGCTTTTGTAGGTTCCCGAAATTCTTAACCCATTTAGTGAACCGATGGGCTCCTGCTTAATCGTTGACTTGAATTCGGTAACCCCTTGTTGTGACTTGATATTTTCAATGGCACCAAGCCCTGCTTTTTGCAAATCGGTGATGATGTCGTTATCATAATGCGTGTAAGAAGCAACAACGAAGAGTCCCGGAATTGAAACCTGAACGGTTTCCATTGATTGAATCATTTTTCTTGACTCTGAGCGGAGTGCAACGTTTGTCGGTTCCGGAGTAGCCGGCAAAACGATACTCATGTTCAACTTAGCCAAATCGTATCGCTTCCACTCTATCTTGTCGGATTGGAGCGGACTAAAAATCAGGACTGTGGTTAAGGCAATGGCGAACATTCTCAGGATTGACGTTTGATTAGGTTAACAGGTTCTCAAGTCCTATGGTCAGGCCAGTTTTACCGAGGGATGACCTTACAGCGAGCAAAACTCCGGGCATGAAGCATTTACGGTCAGTAGAGTCGTGGCGCAAGGTCAGCAATTCGCCCGGCGCACCGAGAAGAACTTGTTGGTGTGCCAAGAGTCCCGGAAGTCGAACCGAATGGATTGGGACGTTTTTGACGAGTGCGCCTCTTGCGCCGGCGAGGGTGTGGTCTTGATTTGCTTTGATGTGAAGCGGACTTGAACTGCTTGCAATCATTTCGGCAGTTCTTATTGCAGTTCCGCTTGGGGCATCCGCTTTGTTTTCGTGATGCATTTCAATGATTTCCACATGTGCCAAATACTTGGCGGCTTCGGCGGAGAACTTCATCATAAGAACGGCACCAATTGAAAAGTTGGGAATATAGAAAGCGGAATTGTTTTTTGCCGCCGATTCAATTTTTGAAAGTCCGTCCTGACTAAGACCTGATGTTCCGATAACCACATTAGCTCCTTGGCCGAGAGCATCAATTGAGTTTTCCACAGAAGCATTTGGATGGGTGAAGTCAATCACAACATCGGCCTTTTCAACTAACGATTCTCCACGATTTATTTCTTGAACTAGTTCCATGTCACTGGCGGCATTGACCGCTTGAACCACTTCTTTTCCCATCTTTCCGTTTGCGCCAAATAGGGCTACTTTTATCATTTTTTCACCAGAGTAAATTGTCCCATTGTCAATTTTAATGGATTGCCGAAATCGTCAACCCATGACACAAAAGTTTCACCGTCAACTTTGTTTGCGTTAATTGATTTTCCGCCAACTTTCAAAACTTCTCTTAAGCGATAGGTGATTTTTGTTGGAATCCACTCTTTACTGTTCATATCAAAGCGAACGTATTCGAAAGTCGCTCCCAATGTTGGTTTGATTTTTGAAAACCAAAATTCTTCCTGGGCGCGATAGTCGCTTCCAGAAGGAACTGCGACTTTTTTAGTTTCTCTTTTTCCGTCTTTTTCGCTGACCACATTTGCAATTCCGTCTTTGAAAGAAACCGTTACCATTTCGCCACCGCCCACGCCGGTTTGCCTTGCAAATTTTCTTTTAGGTCTTCCCATGGAGTCGTATTCGGATTCTTGGACAATTGAGAGTTTGTTATTGTTTGCTTGTAAGTCCATTCTTATTTGAACAAATTTTGAGCCGTCATCTTTAAACGATTGAGTGACTCTTGCCGTACCGATATTTTGTTTACCGTAAAGTACCGACATTTCAGTAGTCGCTGAGGGGGTTTGCAGCCAGAGAATTCCAACAACAATGCCAAGAGTCATGGCTTGGTGTACCCGAGTAGGCGTGTAAAATGCGCTCATTCGCGGAACACTTTTAAACACGGCGGCAGTTTTGGTTGGGGCGCTTTTGGGCTTGGCGCTTGGAAACTTCGTTGAAAGCGAATATCAGTCCCTTGCTCAATCCGCTATCGGAATTGGCACACTATTAATGGGCATTAAGATGGGATTGGAGTCGAAAATGATTCTAATACCGATTGGGTCGCTCATCTTAGGTGTATTGGTTGGTCATTTTGTTGGTATTCAACACTCGATAGAATCGTTAGCAACGACGGCGAAGGATTGGCTTGGTTCGGAGAGCAGCAGTTTCGAAGCCGCTTTTGTGACGCCGAGTATTTTGTTTTGTATTGGTCCAATGACTTTGCTTGGCTGCTTGGAAGATGGACTTGAAGGAAAAATCGAGTTATTGAGTGTGAAGTCGTTGTTGGATGGCATCAGTTCGATTTTCTTTGCGGCTGCATTGGGTGGCGGAGTTTTGCTTTCGGCGGTTACCGTCTTGTTGGTTCAAGCACCCTTGACATTAGGAGCAAAAAAACTTGCGCCCATACGCCAGAAACCTGCATTAATTTCTGAAATCAGTGCAACCGGTGGAATGATATTGTTGGTTATCGGATTCAACTTGCTTCAAATTACAAAATTGCCATCTGCCGATTTTCTTCCAGCGCTCATTTTTGCAGGCCTATTTGCGAACTATTTCGGAAGCAAAATTACAAATTGAACTCACCGTTAATCCAACTTCGCTGAGCAACTCATTTTGGGTGCCTTGTTCAATAAACTTATCCGGTAGTGCAAGGATTTGGTGTTTGCAAGACACATTTGATTCTCGGATTAGTTTTGCAACTGCCTCTCCGAATCCGCCTGTTTGAACATTTTCTTCGATTGTAATCAGTCTCTTGGTCTTATTAATCGATTCTAATATGGCATTTGCATCGAGTGGTTTGATAAATCTCGCATTAATCACCTCGGCATCTATTCCCTCTTTTTCGAGTTCTTTTGCAGCACGATTAGCCGTTGATACCATACTGCCGATGGCAAGAAGCGTAATGTCTTTTCCGATTTTTAGAATCTCAGATTTTGCGAGTTTAATTGGCGTTCGAGTTTCGGGCAAAGTGTCATCCGCTGTACCCCGCGGATATCTTACGGCGCATGGTGATTCCGAATAGTTCATTGACCAGCGAATCATTTCGGCCAATTCGGTTGTGTCTCGTGGAGAAAGCAGAACCATGTTTGGAATAAAAGATAAGAAACTGATATCAAATGCACCGTGATGGGTTGCACCATCTGCGCCAACGAGTCCCGCGCGATCCATAAAAAATCGGACGGGAAGGTTTTGAATCGCCACATCATGAAGCAGTTGGTCAAATCCACGTTGCAAGAATGTTGAATAAATTGCACAAGCCGGTTTAAGTCCGCCAGCCGCAAGCCCTGCAGCGAAAGTTACAGCATGCTGTTCTGCAATGCCGACGTCATAATATTGTTCAGGAAGTTGTTGAGAGAACTTTGTTAATCCGGTTCCGTCGGGCATTGCTGCCGTAATGACGGCAACTTCCGGGTCTTCTTTTGCAATGTCCAAAATGGTTTCACCAAAAACTTGTGTATAAGAGACAGGCCCGGCTGCTTTTGGCATTTCGCATTTATCTTGGTCAAAGGGTACAACCCCATGCCATTTGCGAGCATCTGTTTCTGCGACCTCATAACCTTTACCTTTAACCGTTATACAATGAACAAAAATGGGACCGGACATTTCCTTGATGTTTGAAAAGACATCCAGCATTACGTCTAAATTGTGTCCGTCAATTGGGCCGATATATTGGAAACCCAATTCTTCAAAAATTGCTCCTGTGTCTTCCGGCGCAAAATAATGGGTAACGCTATGTTTAAGTCCTGCTGCGGCTCTTTGGACCGGCTTAGGGAATTTTTTTACAACTCTTTTTGCCCTATCTTCTGCTGATAAAAACCAGGGCCGGGTTCTTAATTTTGCAAAATGGTGTGAAAGCGCGCCCACGTTTTCTGCGATTGACATTTTGTTGTCGTTGAGAACAACGGTTATGTCGGTTTTTAACTGAGCCGCATTATTTAATGCTTCCCATGCCATTCCTCCACCGAGTGCTGCATCACCGGTGATTGCAATGACTCTTTCTTTGTTTCCTTTTCTGTCTCGTGCGGCCGCATAGCCCAGTGCCGCGGAGATTGCCGTACATGCGTGTCCTGCCCCCCAATGGTCATGTTCTGATTCAGTCAACTTCAGAAATCCGCTTAGGCCGTCTTGTTGTCGCAATGTCTCGAATCGGTCTAATCTTCCCGTGAGGAGTTTGTGAGGATATGCTTGGTGTCCTGTGTCCCAACAGATTTTGTCCGGCGGAATTGAATGAGTAGCGTAAAGGGCGACGGTTAATTCAACGGTTCCAAGATTGCTCGAGAGGTGTCCGCCAGTTTTGCTAACTTTGTTAAGGATTGCGTTTCTGACTTCATCGCAGAGTTGTTTGAGTTCTCTTTTTGAAAACTTATGTAAATCTGTTGGAGATTGGATTTGGCACAAAAGCGGATAAAGTTCTTGATTGTTCATGAATTAAATTCTTTTTTGATGATAGCCGCATATTTTGCTGCGGCGCCTTTGTTTTTTTCTACGAGTTGAATTCCTTTTTCGCCCATGGTTGCTCGGAGTTCAGGACTATTGACTAGAACCATTATTTTATCTTTCAGGTTCCCCGGGGTTGATGCGACCAAGAGAGCGCCTTCTTGTTTGGCCAGTTCAAAGGGTTCTCGAAAGTTCTTCATATTGGGGCCGCATATGACGGTGCAGCCAACCGCCATGGGTTGGATGATGTTTTGACCTCCGAGGTTGTCGAATCCTCCGCCGATGATTGCAAGCATGGCTTCAGAATAAAGTCCTGCCAATTCGCCATAGGAATCGAGAATTAAGAACGGCTTATCCCATTGTTCTTTGCTTCGAAATCCGACGTTAAATCCGAGAGCGGTTGCTTTTACTGCAATAGGCACTGCGCGTTCGATGTGTCTGGGTGCAAATACAATGTTTTGATTGAGTCCCGAAATTGCTTCGAGGATGAAATTTTCTTCAAACTCGCCTCGCACACTGCCAATAATGATGTACTCTTTTGCTATCGGTAAATTAATGGGATCTGATTTTGGTTCGTCAAATTTGCTGTTGCCTATTACGGTTACATTCTTTGCGCCAAGAGACTCGAATCTCATTTTGTCAATATCCGTTTGGACGAGAATTGCATCAAGTAGTGCAAGCATTTTTTGATAAAAGAATTTGATTGCAATTGATGATTTGTATGATTTATCGGAGAGCCTGCCATTTAGCAATAACGATTTTGTACCGCATTTGCGTGCGTAAAACAAACAGTTTAGCCACAGTTCGGTTTCAAGAATTAAGAACAGTTTTGGTTGAATTGTTTTGAATGCACGCTTAGCGGCCCAAGGTGCATCAATTGGAAAATAAAGAAGTTGGTCAACTGATTTGCCAATAAGGGATTGGGCTACCTCATTACCGGTGCTGGTTGTTGTTGTCAAAAGGATTTTTGCTTCAGGCAAAAGCGTTCTTAACTGATTGAGAATTGGTTTTGCAGCCATGACCTCTCCCACGCTAACAGCGTGTAGCCAAATCCGATTATCAGTTGTGCCTACGATGTTTGGATAGTGACCCCACCGTTGTTGCCAATTCGGAGCATTTTTTCTTTTTTTGACACGATATTGCATCCAAAGAAACCAGATGGGGAAGGAGAGAATGATGAGAAAATTGTAAATAAATCGAGTCATTTGATTTTTAAGTTCTCATCTAACTGTTTTTGAAGTTGATTCATTTTTTCTTCAAGTTGCAATGAATCGTTTTGCAATTCTAATTCTGATGCATTTTCATTAATAACCATTGGGTCATCAAAATGAACGACCGTTTTGGAAAACGGAAAAGGAATCAAGTGCTTGTCCCATGACTTTGCAAATTTGCGCGGTTTTGCAGTGACTGCAACCGGGATGATTTGTGCTGCAGATGTTTTTGCAAGCCAAACAATGCCTTCTTGAACTTTGTTCGTGGGACCGCGAGGTCCATCCGGTGTTACGATGATAGTTGCTCCTTCTTTTAACAGCGACACAATTTCGGCTGCTGCTTTTGCTCCGCCTTTAGAAGTTGAACCGCGAACGGACTTGAGTCCAAATTTTTCAAGAAGGTTAGTAGTGATATCGCCATCTCTGGAATTGCTCACAAGCACGTACCAGTTTTTCCCAACATAAGTAAGGCAGCCTGTGAGACTTCGGCCATGCCATATTGCGAGGAGTTTTCCGGTTCCGTTTTGGCTCAGGTTCTCTAACCCATAAATTCTTTTTCGAAGAGTGATACGCAAAAGTTTTGTTAATGCCGATGCGAAAAAAACAAGCAGTTTTGGGCTGAGGTTTTTCCAAAAGCGCCGCATTGCTTTGAGTTTAGCAGGGGTATCTTGATTCCATGCGTTCAATCAGTTTGATAGGTCCGGTCGTTTTGCTCGCTTGCGCGGTTTGTGGTGGGGTCAAATCCGACCCATTTAAGTACGATCGGAGTTCAAAACCGGCTGTTATTGAGCCCTTGAAAGAGTCGGATACGATTCAATCATTCAAGGTTAAATTTCAGGGATACAAGGAAGTTGTTCCCGGCATTTTGACTTTGCCAAAGTCGGCAAAAGGAAGGCCGCCCGTGTTGTTGCTGTTGCACGGAATGGGTGGAAACAAATCTCAAATGGATTCATTTGCCTTGCTGGGAGCACAATTGGGTTACGCATCTTTTGCGTTAGATGCGCCATTACACGGAGAAAGGTCAAAACCCGGAAAACTCATTATTGATGCAGATTTGCAAAAAACCCATGATAATTGGGTGGAGGCAATTATTGATTATAGAATTGCGATTGATTTTTTGGAAACCAGAAAAGATATAGATGCAAAACGAATTGTATTGGTGGGAATAAGTATGGGAGGCATGATGGGCAGCGTTATTGCCGGTGCCGAAAAGCGGGTAGATGCTGCGGCATTAATTATTGCCGGCGGTGATTACATGAAGTTAGCTTCAGAAAGCAAGCATCCAATCATTCCATTACTAAAGCGTTCCATTGATGTTGCGGGTAAGGAAAAAACAGAGAGTATGTTACGAGATGTCGATGGAATTTATTGGGCAGAAAAAATCACTCCGAGACCCGTACTGTTTGTGAACGGCTTAGATGATCCGATCATGCCTAAAGCGTGCGCTCAGGCATTGATTGTTGCAACTAAGCAACCGAAGACAATCATTTGGGACCCAGTCGGTCATACCATTGCGCCGGGAACGATTCCAAAAATTATGGATTGGATAAAAGCAAATACGCCGCAATGAGTTAGGCAAAATTGTAGGGACTTTGGTGAACTCCCTTTTCTGTAATGATATATTTGATGAGTTGAGCGGGAGTGACATCAAAAGCAGGATTCCAAACATTGAAATCCTTTGGTGCGATTTGAATTTGACTTACTGTTGTTACTTCTTCGGAATTTCGTTCCTCGATAGGGATTTGTTTGCCAGATTCAATTGTTGTATCAATGGTGCTGGTTGGTGCAGCAATTGCAAAAGGAATTTCAAAACGATTGCAGATAATGGCTAAAGTATGGGTTCCGATTTTGTTGGCTGAATCACCGTTTTTTGCAATTCTGTCTGCACCGGCGATTGCCAAGTCGGTTTGAAAATGACTAACAAAGTGAGCCATCGCTCCTTCGACAATGACTCGAAAAGGAATGTTATCTTTTTCAAGTTCCCAGGCTGATAATTTTAGGCCTTGCTGTCGCGGGCGTGTTTCGCAAAGAATTGCTTCAATAAGGTGTCCGTTCTGGTGAAGGGTTCTGATGATTCCGAGTGCCGTTCCAATTCCCGGAGTTGCGAGAGAACCTGTATTACAAATTGTCAAAACTCTTGCCGGTTGACTAATCAAACTTGCACCGAGTTCGCCAATTTTTCTGTTTGATTCAATTTCTTCGTTTTCGATAAGTTGTGCTTCCTGAAGAAAGTTCAAAGAATTCATGACTCGATTTAATGCATGAAAAAGATTGACGGCTGTCGGCCGTGTGTTGGATAGTCCATTAAATGCCGCTTGAAGGTCGGCGTTTGATTGCTCAGCAAGCACCAATCCGTATGCTGCGGCCACACCAATGATTGGCGCTCCTCGCACCGCCATTGAAGAGATTGCCTCGGCAACTTGCTGCCAAGTTGTTGCTTCGATCCATACTTCTTCAAGCGGCAAAACCCTCTGGTCAAGCAACCTCAATTTGCCGGAAGTCCATTCAACAGCCCTAATCATTTTCAACAAAGGATACCGCCGCATAGAGAAGTTTTTGGCGAAAACTTGCAATTTTCAGCCAAAATGCAATATATTTGACGGGTCATGGGTGACTCTGGGAATTTTGGGAAAATGCTCATGTTTGTTGGTGCCGCAGTCGTACTGGTCGGTGCGCTGATATTTTTTTCAAAATCTTTCAAGGGATTTCCATTTGGGAAATTGCCGGGAGATATCCAGATTGAGCGAGAAGGTGTTTTCATCTCAATTCCAGTTACATCAATGATTTTGTTGAGTTTGCTAATGAGTGCCATATTTTTTGTTTATCGGTGGTTTAGCAAATGATTAGGGCTGTTACGTTTGATGCAGCCAATACGCTAATTGAACATTCATGGGATCCGGCGAGATTGGCAGTTGATTCTGCGAAGAGTTTCGGGTTGCCGTTAAATGATTCGGAAGCGCGGATTGCCTATCATCAAGTGTATACACAAATGCGTGGCGAACATGAACTATTTGAGAAGTTGGGTGATGAAAATCTAATTCTGGATTTTTGGAAGAGATTAATTGAAGCATGGTTATCCAAATTAGAATTGGACAAACAGTTTGCAACAAGTATTGTAAATTATTGTCAAAATGAGGTTTATTCTAAGAACAGTCCAATTTGGAGACTGTTTTCAGATGTACGCCCTACGTTATTCCAGTTAAGTTCTATGGAAATTAGAGTCGGGGTTATCAGTAACTGGGACCGCAGTTTGTTAAAGGTCTTGGAAAATTTAGAAGTATCCGATTGTTTTGAGTTTGTGATTGCATCGTTGGTATTCGGATGTGAAAAACCGGAAACAGCGATTTTTCACGAAGCCGCGAGACGACTAGAATTGAAGCCCGACGAAATTTTGCATGTTGGTGATTCCATCAACGATGATGTTGAGGGCGCAAAAAGAGCAGGTTTTGAATGGTTGCATTTGGATAGGAGTCTTCCGACTGATTTTGGATTAAAAAGAATCAACAGTTTATGCGATGTTCTGGAGGTGATTCAGTGAGAATTTCTGAATATGACTACGAATTACCTCATGAGTTGATTGCACAAACACCGTTAAGAAACAGAGACCAGAGTCGATTGCTGGTACTGGACAGAAGAAGTGGGAATATAGAGCACGACATTTTTGAGAATATCGGCAGTTATCTTCAACGCGGTGACCTCATTGTTTTGAACAACACGAGAGTCACAGCACGAAGGATATTTTGTAAAAAATTTTCCGGTGCAAAAATTGAACTTTTGATTCTAAAAAATGATAATGGGTGTGTTAAAGCATTAGCAAAGCCTGCAAAAAGATTGAAATCGGGTGACAAAGTGTTGTTTGATGCGTTGACAGGCACTGTAATCGAAGAATTGGATGGAGGAGTTCGGGTTATTCAATTTGAAAATGCAAACCACTTTTCCAAGGCATTGCTGCAGAATGGCAGAATCCCGTTACCGCCATATATTGGACGTGAGTTGGAAGTTGAAGAAAGATATCAAACCGTCTTCTCAGTGAAGCCGGGAAGTGCTGCTGCACCGACAGCAGGATTACATTTCACAAACGATTTAATTGCAAAATTGAAAAACCAAGGGATTGATTTTGCTTTCGTCAATTTATGTGTTGGAATTGATACTTTTAGACCCGTTAGTTCTGACAATATTGTAGATCACAAAATGCACGGAGAAGAGTTCGAAATTGAAGCCGCTGATGCAGAAAAGATTAACTCGGCGTCAGGAAAAATCGTTGCCATTGGGACGACAACCGTAAGAGCACTTGAGTCGGCATCAATTGGACCACGAAGAGTGAAGGCAATGAAAGGACGAACGGAAATCTTTATCACACCGGGCTACGAGTTCAAAGTAGTTGATGCCATGGTGACCAATTTCCATTTACCAAAAACAACGATGTTGCTAATGGTGAGTGCATTAGCTTCAAGAGACAAAGTTATGAATGCTTATCAGGACGCAATCGAATCAAAATACCGATTTTTGAGTTTTGGTGACAGTATGCTAATCATTGGGAGAAAATAATGCGAAAAGATGAAATGGATCCATTTGCCTATATAGAAAGTGCATTT
This sequence comes from uncultured Fimbriimonadales bacterium, assembly GCA_964546835.1. Lineage (GTDB taxonomy): Bacteria > Armatimonadota > Fimbriimonadia > Fimbriimonadales > ATM1 > JAHCHL01. Next base: position 12,218 of record CAZJKW010000010.1, on the reverse strand, counting down.
CTGGATTCTGAAAGAACAAAAGCCAAAGAAAAAACAGCAAAAGATGCCCCGCAACCAAAGGATCCAAGCAAGTCGCTTGTTGACGCAATTCGAGGGGGTACAAAAACAGACGATGTAAAACTTAAGCGAACCGAAATGCGAGCGCCAAGACCGAGGAAGAGAAAAAGTTTGCCAAAAGCGCAACCGGTAACCTCCCAAACAGAGCAACTGTGGGCACAACTTCCAAAAAATATTAAGTTTTTGGCAGGCGTTTATGATGACAACGTAACACAAAACTACTACACCACAAAATTCAAAGAATCGCGAGAAGAATTGATTAGACGATTGGTAGATCCAGAACTCAATTTAGAAGATACCGCCAGATTGTTAGGGGTTTGTCCGGCAACTGTTCGTCGGTATACCAATCGCGGCTGGCTGCCACATCACCGAACAAATGGAAATCAAAGAAGATTTCGACTGTCGGGAATCGTCGGTTTTGTAGAGAAACACGGACGAAATCCAGACTAACAATTTGAAAATTGCAATCTTTTCTGACAGTTACACTCCAATTGTCAATGGAGTGTCTGTCAGCATCGAAGGATTGGTAAATGGCTTGCGGAGCGAAGGACACTCAGTTCATATTTTTACTTCAAACTATCCCGGCCACAAGGATTCCGATCCAAATGTATATCGGTTCCGATCATTGTTTACACCCTGGACAAAGGGGTATCCGCTAGCTATTCCGCCGTTTTACGGAAACCTAAAGAAATTCAGAAAAAATGACTTTGATTTAATCCATACACACACACCTTTTACAATGGGATTTATTGGTTTAAGGTGGGCAGAGTCTCACGGACTTCCAATCGTGAGTACTTACCATACATTATATGAAAAGTATGCACATTACATTCCGTTTTTCCCAAAACGATACTGCCGCTATAAAATTGCCAAACACACAAATTACTATTTTAATCGTTGTGCCGAAATTATTGCACCGAGTGAGGCAGCGCGAAAATCATTAATCAGACACAAGGTTAATAGGCCTATCAACGTAATTCCAAGTGGAAATCCCACAACAAAAAGGGTCACGAAACAGGATGCGAGATTACAAATGGGTCTAAGTGAAAACGACAAAGTACTGTTGTATGTTGGGCGCATCGCAAAGGAAAAGAACATGCTGTTCTTGTTAGAAGCAGTTTCAAAAGTCATGCGACAAAAAGACCAGGTCAAATTTTTGTTAGTTGGCGATGGACCATATCGAAATGCATGTAATGCGTTTGCACGTGAACTTGGAATTGGAGACAAAGTGACGTTTGTTGGACCCGTGCCTCGGTCGGAAGTCGACAATTATTATTTGGCTTCTGATTTGTTCGTTTTCGCGAGCATGACAGAAACTCAGGGTCTTGTTGTCGGGGAGGCAATGGCGTGTGGAGTGCCGGCCGTTGCAGTTCATGGCGGCGGAGCGTCGGATGGAATTATTGAAGGTGAAAACGGATTTATCGTTCCAAATAATGTAAGTTCCTTTTCTGACCGAGTCCTGGACATTTTAAACAATCCCGCATTGCATGGAAGAATCTCAGAAGGTGCACGTAAAAGCGTACGAAAATACACAAGCAAAGAAATGACAGCGGAAGTTCTAAAAGTGTATGAGAGGGTCTTAAACAATCAATCCGAAACAGCGATAGACTTGGTGAAAAATTATGTTGCCCATTCGTGAAGAAACGGAAAGAATAGAAGCGACAGTCCTATCACCTTTTGCAACACTTTCAAAAGACAGCGAAGGAAGAAAAAAATTCGAAGAACCTGACCCAATTCGAACCTGTTTTCAACGAGATCGCGACAGAATATTGCATAGCAAATCTTTTCGAAGATTAAAACATAAAACCCAAGTCTTTATTGATCCCGATGGAGATCATTACCGAACTCGGCTGACTCACACTCTTGAAGTTGCACAAATTGCAAGAACAATTTCGCGGGCTTTGAGATTGAATGAAGATTTGACCGAAGCCATTGCTCTGGGTCACGATGTGGGGCACACTCCTTTTGGCCATGCAGGTGAAGCGGCTTTAGATGAAGCGATGCGTTCAGTTTCCGAGACTGCATTTTTTCGACATTATTTACAAAGCGTTAGGGTGCTGGATGAATTGGAGGGAAATGGTAACGGACTTAATTTAACAGCGGAAACCATTTCCGGGATAGACGGACACAGTAAAGGCCGAAAAGATTTAGAGGCATATGATGGTGAAAACTGCCCTTCGCTTGAGGCAGCCGTCGTACGGGTAAGCGATCGAATTGCATATCTTAACCATGATTTAGACGATGCGATTCGCGCAGGATGGTTCAAATCAGATCAAATTCCAACAGAAATTTTTGCACTTGGCGAAAGTCACGGATTAAGAGTATCTCGAATGGTAAGCGATTTGGTGGAAAGCAGTCACGGAATCCCCAAAATCGTCTTTTCGGACGCCATGCTGAATGTCCTAAATCGAATGAAAGAATTTTTATTCGAGAATTTTTATTTGGAATACCCAAAAAAATATCCGGACATTGATAAAGCAAAACATTTGGTTAGCAGTCTGTTCTTTTATTACCAAAAAGAACGAGGAATGCAACAAGCAGTAGATTATGTTTCAGGTATGACTGACCGCTTTGCAATTAGAGATTACAATCGTTTATTTGTTCCGTCAGTGTGGAATGAATAGGTAAGATTGAGTCACTTGAAAACTGAAATTTCAAACTTAAATAGTGAGCAGTTAACAGCGGTCGAACATGGAGAAGGGCCTTTGTTGATTTTTGCCGGCGCCGGAAGCGGAAAAACCAGAGTCATCACCTATCGGATTGCCCGGCTTATTGAAAAAGGCGTTGAGCCCTATAGGATATTAGCCGTTACTTTTACCAATAAAGCAGCAAATGAAATGCGTTCCAGAGTGAATCACCTTGTTGGCGAAAAATCACGCTACTTGTGGATGGGAACGTTTCATAGTGTTTGTGGACGAATTCTCAGGCAATCGGGCAAAGAAATCGGAATTGATTCGAATTTTGTTATCTACGATGATTCAGACCAGTTAGCAGTCGTGAAGAATCTGCTGAAACAAAATAACATTGACGATAAGTCCATCGCGCCGAGAGCAATTCTTTATGAAATTAGCCGAGCAAAGGAAGTTTTGCGTAGCCCGAATGAATACCAACAGGTAGCAAACTCGTACTTCGAGCAAGTCGTTGCAAAACTTTATCCAAAATATCAAAAGAATTTAAGCCAAAACAATGCGCTTGATTTCGACGATATGATCGTTTTCACCGTAAAACTGCTAAATAGCTCTGAAAACGCAAGAGAGAGGTATCAAAATCAGTTTGAATATCTGCTCGTTGACGAGTTTCAAGATGTCAATCATTCTCAATATGAGTTAATCAAAATCCTTAGCAACAAAAGAAACAATATCACCATCGTAGGAGATGACGATCAATCTATTTACGCATGGCGAGGCGCAGATGTATCTCATATTCTATCATTTGCAAGCGACTATCCAAATTCAAAGGTTGTTAAATTAGAACAAAATTATCGTTCAACAAATCGAATACTTATTGCAGCAAATGAAGTCATTAAGCACAATCGAACGCGTGCGCCAAAAAAATTATGGACCAACAAGCAGGATGGCGAACTGATTTCTCAAACCGAAATGGGAACGGAACAAGATGAGGCAATGCTTGTAGCCGATACAATCAAAACTGAAGTTCTATCGAAGAAACGCAATTACTCTGACTATGCGGTTTTGTATCGGACCAATGCACAAAGTCGAGTATTGGAAGAAGCGTTTTTGATGATGCGAATTCCTCACGTTTTGATTGGCGGGCAACGCTTTTATGAGCGAAAGGAAATCAAAGACATGATTGCTTATTTAAGGGTGGTGCTGAACCCAAATGACTCGATAAGTCTAAAAAGAATTATTAATGTGCCATCGCGAGGAATTGGCGAAACAACGATTTCTAAGGCAGAAAGTCGTATTTCAGGGATGCCTCTATTTGACGTAATTTCAGATGAAAACTTTCAAATGACAGTTTCATCAAAGACCAAAAATTCAATCAAGACGTTTCTGGAGTGCATAAAATTAGCCCAAGCGTTCATAAATACTGGCAGGACAGAGCCGGTCCTACGACAAGTTTTGAACTTAAGCGGGTACATGGATGCATTGAGGGCAGAGGGTTCTGAAGACGCATTTTCGCGATTGGATAATTTGCAAGAATTGGTAAACGTTGCTTTGCAGCATGACGAAACGGCGGAAGAGCCCGGACTTTCAAGTTTTCTTCAAGAAATTTCATTACTGTCAGACGCAGATTCTCTAAATGATTCCAATGACGCAGTAACGCTAATGACAATTCATACCGCAAAAGGCCTTGAATTTCCAATTGTATTTATGGTTGGTATGGAAGAAGGCGTGTTTCCTCACATTCGTTCCATGCAATCGGATTCGGAGATTGAAGAAGAAAGGCGGTTATGCTACGTGGGAATGACTCGCGCAATGGAAGAATTGCATTTACTGCATGCTGCGAAAAGAACCACTTATGGACAAACTAATTTCAATTCTCCAAGCCGTTTTCTTGCAAACATTTCCGAAGAATATAAAAAGTCGCTGAGAGAAACGCCGATAGGAAACAGTTATACAGGTCGAAGACCATCTGCAACTTTAACCCAAGAATTGGAAAGAAAGCCGTTAAGATCTCCAAGTTGGACTCCGCCCTTTGAGGTTGGTCAGCAAGTGTCACACGCAAAGTTTGGAATTGGAGTTGTCGTTTCTTGCATGCCTGTGAAAGAAGATTGCGAAGTAACTGTCGCTTTTCCCGGCGTAGTGGGAATAAAAAAAATGATGCAGAATTTTGCGAAATTAACCGCAGTCTAAATTCCAGTTTGTATTGGCTGCAAGCGCTTTTGTTAACATTTGCATATATTTACTGTGCGAAACATTAACTGCACCAAGCGACTTCAAATGTGGTGTCATAAATTGAACATCCAAAAGTTCATAGTTGCACTCGATTAACTTTAGCACGAGTTTCCAAAGCGCAACTTTACCCGCATCTGTTTTTCTATGAAACATTGATTCCGCCATAAATGCACCCCCAAGTGAAACTCCATAAACGCCTCCGACCATTTGGCCGTCAAACCAAGCTTCGACTGTACGACACTTGCCTTGACTAAAGAGTTCACAATAAACTTGAATTAATTCTTCGTTTATCCAGTTCTCCTTTGGCCGCATACAATTTCTCATCGTCATTTCAAAATTCTGATTCATTCGGATTTCAAATTTTTTTGCACTCTTTCTCAGCGAAAGAGAAACGTAAAACGAATTAAGAGGAAGAATGGCTCGCGGATTTGGCTGAAACCAAGAGATTTCTCCCGAGTCATCTGCCATCGGAAAAGCTCCCTGAGTGTATGCCCATTCAATTTGCCAAGGAGTTAATCGGCTTTCCTGCACCGAAGAATGTTGCCACAAACAAGGTATCCTTCGGTGTATCAAGTAGGTCAGAACACGTCCTTTGGTGTAGAACAATTTTTGAACTTTGACCCGCCTCGGCAACAGCCCGAGGGCCGAAAGGGCACCTGACCAACAAAAAGGTGACAGATGAATAAGGAAATCATCGTCAACGTTACTCCTCGCGAGACTCGAATCGCAGTTCTTGAAGAAGGACAGTTGATGGAACTTAGAGTTGAACGCGAAGAAAGAGTAGTTGGCAGTATTTATAAAGGCATTGTGCAAAACGTGCTTCCCGGAATGGATGCCGCGTTTGTGGATATCGGAGTCGAACGAAACGCATTCTTATACGTTGCGGATATTCTTCCTGAAGATGAAACGAATGGAGATAGTCCGGCAAGTATTAAAAGAAGCGAATTAAGACGGCGACAAATCAAAGACTTGCTTCGGCCGGGTCAAGAAATTATGGTGCAAGTCATTAAGGGACCGCGCAGTACCAAAGGCGCAAGAGTATCAAGTCGAATCTCTTTGCCCGGAAGATATGTTGTTTTAATGCCAACAGGAAATCACGTAGGTGTTAGTCGAAAAATTGAAAGTCGAGAAGAACGAGAACGATTAAAAAGAATTGGCGAAAGAATTAGACCCGAAGGATTTGGTTTGGTTATGCGCACAGAATGTGAAGGCAGAACTGAGCGGGATCTAAAAGCCGATGTTCAGTTTCTGGTCTTAACCTGGAAGCGAATTATGGAAACTTCCAGAAATCATCGTGCGCCGGCTTGTATTTATAGAGATCAAACGCTGCTATATCGAACGGTCCGCGACATGGTGACTGACGATGTAAACAAAATGGTGATTGATGACCCTGATGAGTTCGAAAAAGTGCATGCGGTTGTTGAAATGATTATGCCGTCCATGAAGAACAAAGTCGTTTTGTATGATGGCGAGATGCCGATATTTGATTACTATCCAATTGAAAGAGATTTGGATAAGTTCCTAAAACAAAAAGTCTGGCTAAAATCCGGTGCCTATTTGATTATTGATGAAATGGAAGCGATTTCTGCGATTGATGTTAATACTGGAAAAAATGTCGGCTCTACAAATCTTGCTGATACAATATTAAAAGCAAATTTGGAAGCGGCCGAAGAAGTTTGCCGACAGTTAAGGTTGCGAGACATTGGTGGAATTATTGTCGTTGATTTTATTGATATGACAAGTGCTGCCGATAGAAAACGATTGCTGACTCATTTCCAAGAATTAATGAAACGAGACAGAGCAAGAACAAGAATAGGAAGAATTTCCAGTTTGGGCCTTGTAGAAATGACCCGAAAAAGAACCGACGAGTCTGTTACCGAAGCCATTACCGAAGTCTGCCCATCTTGTTTTGGTAGAGGTCGGGTTCCAAGCAGCGAAACGGTTTCCCTGTGGGTCGAGCGTGATTTGAGACGAGCGCTGAGCGAACCGGGAAATGCGTTCTTGGTGGAATGCAGTCCGGCTGTTTGCGAAGCATTAATTGGACCCGATGGCGAAAATGTTGAGGACTTGGAGCATCTGCTTAAACGAGGTCTTTACTTGCGATCAAACCCCGTACTCAATCACGAAGATTATTCCATTCGCCCCGGAACGATTGACGACTTTGACAAGGAAGTCATGGGCTACCGAAGAGCACAAGTGTTGGAATGCAATGTCCGAAACAGCACCATCGAAGGCGCAAGCAAGGTAATCGGATGGACCGACGAGGGCTACTACATCGAACTGATTGAAAGCGATCTGTACGTGGGGCAAAGAGTCAAAGTCTGCTTGGAAGACATTCGTCGGTCATTTGCCGTTGCCAACGTCATCATGCCCGGAGTAGCAAGAGAAATCTGAAATGGTGAGCCGGGAGGGACTTGAACCCTCGACCCACGGCTTAAAAGGCCGTTGCTCTACCACTGAGCTACCGGCTCCGACTCACGGCTGGTAAATCTACCCCACGTCATAATGCTTAAGTAACAATGGAGCGCATTTTTCGTCCTAATTCACCGATAGATTGGATTTTTTCGACGATTTTGCTCCCTTTTTCTTGGTTGTATGCTGGCGGATGGACGATTTACTTCTTAATTTACAAATTAGGCCTCAAAAAAAGAAAGCAATTCAAAATTCCGATTGTGTGTGTGGGAAATTTAGAGGTGGGAGGAACGGGCAAAACGCCCGTCGCCATTGAAGTCGCAAGAATATTGATGAAAACTGGCAAAAAAGTTGCGGTCAGCGTAAATGGCTATGGGAGTCCGGCCAGGAACAAATCTGAGTTAATATCAAATCCAAACTTCAATGTAAGCGATTATGGAGATGAAGCAGGAGTCATTAGTAATCAATTACCGGAAGTTGGGCTAATCGTCGGAAAAAACCGAGTTAATGCCGCAGAATTAGCCGAAAAGAAAGGTTACGAAGTTTTGGTTTTAGATGATGGGTTTCAACATTTGCCATTGGCAAGAAACGTAGATTTGTTATTAGTGAATCCAAAATTTCAAAACAAAAGATGCTTACCCGCAGGCCCAATGCGTGAACCCAAATGGGCAATCAATCGGGCAACAGCAACTCTTTGTTACTCGTGTTCAGAAGCAAAATTCTCAATTTCAAGAAAATATCTGGGGTTTGAAAATATCTTTAGCAAAGAAGTGGAAAACTTGGAATGGATTCAAGGCAAGAAAGTCTCTGCTGTTTGCGGAATTGGTCAACCAACTCAATTTTTTGAAGCAATTGCAAGGTTGGGTGCGATTTTGGAAACTAAAATTGCAAAACCTGACCATGCGGCTTCAATTGACATTCCGGATACAGGAACCTGGATTGTTACAGAAAAAGACAAAGACAAAACCCGGACAAAAAACACATCGGTTTATGTTCTCAAAATGAAAGCAGAATTTGACAATGAGGAGGAATTTACGGATTGGCTAACAAAAAAACTCCTCGAATAGCGAAAAAATTAGGCGGATTCTTCATCAATTCCGTGGCGTTTTTCGTGCAGCTGCTGCCATCAAAAGTGGCAGACAATTTTGGAGTCTTTATTGGATTCTTGATTCGCGTTCTTCTCGGAAAACAAAGAAGGCAGGCCAGATCAAATTTAAGAATGTGTTATCCCGAATGGACCGATTCTCAAATAAATGAAACATCAAAGAAAATGTTTAGGCATTTTGGTAAAACCGGAATTCGATTCCTAAGAGGTTCAAAATTAACTCCTTCTGAAATTGACAAAATGACAAATTCAAGCAAAGTAGAAAGTATTTTGAATGAATTAAGAAGTGGCTCGTGCGGAATTGTAGTAAGCGCACATTTTGGGAATTGGGAGCATCTTTCACAATTTTTGGTACTCAAAGGTGTTCCCTTTGATGTTGTGGTTCGAGACCTGGATGATGAACTAACGGATAGCAAAGTGGTTCAGCTGCGCACGAGGCATGGATTAGGATTGATTAGCCGAGGCGATGCGGGAAGAAAAATTTTGCGCGCATTAAGAAATAATCGAACCATTGGCATTTTAGTGGATCAAAACACGAAAGCAGGATTTGCAAACTTTTTTGGCTATCCGGCAGGAACCGTAAATACCCCCGCCGTGTTTCATCTGAAATTGGGATGCCCAATTCACGTCATCGTCTGTACGGAAACGATAGATGGCAATTATGAAGTCGAAGGAAAAACAATCGTCATACAGAATTTGTCTGGGGAGTTTGAAGCAGATTCCCAAAAAATTACTCAGGAAATCAATAACGTTTTGGAAGAATTCATCAGAAAGAAACCGGAACAGTGGCTTTGGATGCATGACCGCTGGAGATCCGCAAAACAAGCGGGACTGATTTCAAATTAAGATGAGAATGCTTAATATCATTACTCCATCCCGGCTCAGCGGCGCAGAGCGGGTGGTGGGTCTGCTGACCAAATGGGAAAATGAAAATGGTCACCATCCAAGAATCTTGATGAAGCCAAATCAGCCGGTTTCGGAATGGTACACTTCATTGGGATTGGACCTTTCCATAGCGAATATTTCAGGCAAAGCAAACATTTTTGCGATGTCAAAAATACTCAAAGAAATTAGGTCGCATAAAGCCGAAATCATCCACACACATCTGTCAACTGCAAGTTTATGGGGGTCAATCGCTGCAAACTTTGCAAAAATTCCAAGCGTGGCTCATGTTCATGCTCTCAATTCAAAAACAACATTTCAATTTGCAACAAAACTGATTGCTGTATCTGACGCCGTAAAAAAACACTTGATAAAACAAGGTGTGCCGGAAAGCAAAATTGAAGTTGTTCGCCCCGTCGCTCCAATTCTTGGGTCCGAATTGCCTAATCCCGCGAAGGACATACAAAATCTAAAGGGTCCCGTCATCATTCAAATCGGTCACTTAAGCGAAAAAAAAGGGCAACGGATAACCCTTTCCGCAGCAAACTTGGTCTGGCAAAAATTCCCTGATGCGCAGTTTGTTTTTGTTGGCGAAGGACCGGACTTAGAAGTTTTAAAACAATTGTCGAAAGGAGACAGCAGAGTTCACTTTTTGGGATTTAGAACTGATGTTTTGGCAATTTTGTTGCCCTCAAAAATCGCCATTTTGCCTTCATTAGGAATGGAAGGAATGCCTGCAGTCATTCAGGAAGCACAATATGCCAAAAAGCCGGTCATAGCGTCCAAAGTCGGAGGTGTTATCGAGCAAATTTCTGATGACCATAACGGCTTCTTGATTGAACCCGGCAATCCAAATGAGTTAGCAAACAAAATCATTCAATTGCTTTCTTCAAATGAATTGTATCAGACCATGAGCGAAAGCGCTTTCAAATGGGCAAAAACTTTGAGTTTTGACCAAAGTTGCCAAGACACAATCCAAGTCCTTGAGAAAACTTTGATAGAATACAGAAACAGATGAGACTTTGGCCATTCGGGAAAAAAGTTGTCAGCCATTCCGCTTTGTCAATTAATCCCAATTTTTACTTGTCGATTTTAGGCGGTAGGACGGGTATGCCGTCAATTCTCCAAGTGATTAATCCTGATGGAAGCAATAATGCAGTCTCCGGGTATGGAGTGCCGCTCGCCGACACTGCATCAAAAGATTTGTTAAATCAACCGATGGCAGAAGGCAAGTATGCATTTACAACAAAAAACAAGTTAACAGTGTTGCAAATTGACATTATGCAACTGAGCAAAGTTCAAGGATTTTCAATTCCAACAACAAAAGAAGATTGCGAATCGGCGGAGTTAACCGGACAAAAATTCGAACGTGCCCATAATGCAAAATGTTTGATTAACGTTTTGATAAAAGGGTTCGATCCATCCGTTCTGGATACCGTTACTTTTGTTCTAAATATATCGGAGAGACTTGGAACTCTGTCCGACGGCGTGGTTGCCGACCCCCTTGCCGAAGTTTACAGAATGCCCTCCGACTTAAGGCTCCAAAAGAAACTTGATTCCCGCGTTGATTTTCGAGAAGTTGCTTCCGTAAAAGCGTTTAGACTCGATGACGGAGTTTGGGTATCGACTCGAGGATTAATTAAGTTTAATCTGCCGGAATATGAAATGTATGGTATCAGCGACGAGTTAGTTGAAACTGCTTACAAAATGTTAATCGCTGCCGGACAGCAATCGCTTTTGGAAATTCCGCTGAAGCCGGGTGATACGGCTTACTCTTTGCAAAGTCCGATGGAAATAGTTTACGGCCAAAGACAAAAACAGATTTGGGGGAATCGTCCCGTCCTTGAGATTAAAGACAAAAACGGCAATTCCGCAATTAATGGCGTAAAGAGTTGGAAAGAGCAGGGCAATTAGGAGCGAGAAATCGCAACCGATTCTTCAATCTTTTTTGCAACATACGGAACGTCAAATTCTTCCAAGCCAAGTGAAAATCGTAGTGCTTCCTTCGCCTCTTCGGGTTTCCATCCCGATGCCAGCAAAACATGCGACGGTTCGACACTGCCGCTACTACAGGCAGAACCGCTACTTGCATCAATCCCATTCAAATCTAAGTTAATCAAAACGGATTCCGCTTTTGCACCCGGATACCGAATATGCAAATGGGTCGGAAGTTGGTGCGTACACAATGTGATTTGGCCGGACAACTTATTCGCTAACCAATCCCTGCGCTTTTCAACTTCAACATATTTCGAAATTCTCGCAAATGCTAATTCGCACGCTTTACCAAATCCAACGATGCCCGCAACGTTTTCGGTTCCCGCTCTTAATTCCCTTTCTTGACCGCCACCAAGCGAAAGAGGCTGCAATTTGTTCCCCGATCGGACGTAGAGGGCTCCTGTTCCTTTCGGTCCACAAATCTTATGAGCACTTAATGACAAAAAATCAAACTCAATTTCTTGAACGGAAAACAAAACCTTGCCAAACGACTGAACACAATCACAAAAATACAATGCTCCCGATTCTCGACACAAATGACCAATGGTTTCAACATCGCTAATGGCGCCGGTTTCGTTATTTGCCATCATCGCAGAAACTAAAAGAACTTCGTCATCCAGTTTCGTGCGAAGGTCATCCAAGTTAACCGAGCCATCTGAGTTAACTTGAATCCAATAAACAACAAAACCCAACTTCTCAAGCAGTGGCTTTTGTGCAGTCACACATTCATGTTCGGCTTTGCTAAACAAAACTTTTTTGCGTTTGCCGCCCATGTTTTGCAGGCAAGTTCCTAAAATTGCCAAGTTAGCGGATTCGGTGCCGCCGGAAGTAAATACAACTTCGCCGGACAAACATCCAAGTAAATTTGCAATCGAATCTCTGGTTTGATCAATTTCAATGCGGGCTCG
>CAZJKW010000009.1:0-34481 GCA_964546835.1 uncultured Fimbriimonadales bacterium | reverse complement strand
CCGAGCCAGTGGGATCACTGTCGGATTCGCATGGCGATTGCCACGATTGCTGCGAAATCCGTGAGTGCGAGACTCCCAAGAGCTTCGACTCTTTATCGCCCGCTCCCCAATTCGCACTGGAACTTGCGATCTTGCCGCCGCCGATGGCTCTCGCTGAACTTGGCTTTGTTGCTTCGGTGCAAAACCAGTTTGTCTTTAGAGAAGGTGCTCCGCCGACCGGCCCGCCCTCACTTCGTTCATCACGAGGACCTCCCGCTCTGAATCGTGTTCAGCTATCCGCTGGGTGCGAGGTCATGAGTTTGGCGTAGCCGCTCGATCTTTGCTCCAGCCTTAACAAGTTCTGGAGCAACCTTTGAACAAACCACTCACAATCATTTTCCTCTTGGCAATCACCGTGTGCCAAGCCCAATCCCAGATATCTGCCCAAGACGCACTCAAGTTGGCGTCTCAAAACCGCCCTGCCCTCGCCGCCGCGAAACTTCTAATAGAAGAGGCAAGAGCGACCGCCAAGTCCCTTGGTGCTCTCTCACCACTCGAACTCGCCGTTGGCGCATCGAGTCGAAATGACGTCGGCGCAACCGACCAAGACCTAGCACTCACCCAAGGAATCGACCTCTTTGGTCGTCAAAGATCTGCCAGAGCCTTGGGCGCGGCAGGTGTCGAGCGTGCACTCGCGGCTTACCGAGCAGTGGCAACCGAACTCCAGGCCGAGGTCCTGACGGCGTTTGCCGAGGCGGTTTCGGCAAAACACCAAAGCGAAGTCTCGACCGAACTTCTGACCGTCGCTGAGGGCCTTTTCAACGCGACCAAACGACGGTTTGACGAAGGCAAGGTCGCGGAACTTCAGGTCACAAGGGCGAACATCGAACTTGAACGGGCGAAACAGGCGTCTGAGCTTCGCCGAGCCCACTTCGCCGCCGCGATGAAACGACTCTCCGGTTTGGTTGGTTCAGGAGCAGACAGCCTGAGCGTTGAGCCGGATGCTTCCATTGAGGTGCTAACCAGTCCGACTGTGGACGAGCGACCCGACCTGCTAAAACTCAAAGCTGAGGTCCTCATTGCGGAGGCAGAAGCCAAGGTTGCCAGTGTCTCCAACCGCCCGGAATTCAGTTTGCAGCTTGTGAGGTCTCCCTGGGGAAATGATCGTGGTTACTTTGTTGGACGGGCCCAGATCACTTGGGCGATTCTCGATCACGGCAGGGCAAGAAACGAGAGTCGCGCCGCAAGCCTCAAGGCAGAGGCGGCTCGCAAGCAACTGCTTGATGCGACAGCCAATGCGAAACTCGAACTCGAAGCCACGAAAATCGAGATTGATGCTCGGCAAGCTCGCATTCAGAGATATGAGGCGATTCTTGGGTCAGCCCGTGACCTTGTCACCAAGTCTCAGAAGGGTTTTTCTGAAGGCTTTGGAACGCAGATTGACGTGCTGGAAGCAACCCGCGCTTTGCGGGAGGTCGAGCAGGAACTCGTTGAAGCGAGGCAGCAACTTTCACTTGCGGTGATTGGGCAGTACAAGGCTGCTGGATTCCTGGCGGAGGTGCTGAAGTGAGAAAACTCGGACTATTCGTTCTGGCTTTGGTGCTCTTGGCTGGGTGCGGCAAGTCACCGGAAGCCCCTCATGCTGACGAACACGGCAAAGAAGAGGAAGCGGGCCACGTCGAGGGCCAGGTCAAGCTCACGGATGAAGCCCAAAAGATCGCTGGCATTGAGACGACCGTCGTTCGCAGGGAAGAGATTCAGGAGTCCCTCCAAGTTCCTGGAACGGTCACAAGCACTGATCGTGGCAAAGCGGTGGTTACTCCGCCAGTAGCAGGAAGAGTTCTCTCGATTTCGGTGCGGCTCGGCGACGCAGTTCGCCAGGGCCAAACCCTAGCGATCATCGAATCTCCGGAACTCTCAGAAGCATGGTCAACGATCGCGGAGGCCACCCGTGTGCGTGATGCAGCCAAATCGGATGTTCAACAGTCGCGTTCTGAGGTTGAACTAGCCATCGCGAAGCTGAACGCGGCAAGAACCAATCTCACCAGGCAGCGGGATCTCGCGAAAGCGGGTGCGTTCAGCCAAGCTCCGGTTCAGCAGGCACAAAATGACTTGAACGAAGCGCAGAGTGAACTTCTAAGCGTTCAGAAAGAACAGGCAAGTCACGCCGAACAACTCCGGCGATTGGAAAACTTGTACCGCGACGGGATTGTCTCCAAGTCCGAGCTGGAAGCGGCCCGACTAGAACTCCAACAAGACCAGATTCGACTGGATCGCGCCAAGGCAAAAATCGAGAACGCTAAGGCTACCTACGACCGCGAAAAAAACATCGCATCGCGAGGACTTCTAAACGCCAAAGAGCTTCAGATTGCCGAAGCTGAGGTGAAATCGAGTGAACTCGAACTTAACCGGGCACGGATCAGAGTGCGAGCGGCCGAGTCGGCTCTGTCGAGTGCCAATCGCGGCATCGCAAATGCCCAAGCTGTGTACCGATCCAACTCTGGTTCGGGTGGAGCATCTGTCGGTAGGGTTGCTCTGGTAGCTCCCATTTCGGGGACTGTCACTCATCTCGATGTCACCAAAGGTCAAGCAGTAGATCGAACCCAGGTGCTCATGGAAGTGGAGAACCTGAGGTCAGTTTGGGTGTCTGCTAACGTGCCAGAACAAGACTCGGCAAAGGTGCGCAAAGGTGCAAGGGTTCGGATCACGGTCGCCTCTTTGCCAGGACAAGAGTTTGAGGGCGTTGTGCAGGTAGTTGGGACCCGTGTTGATCCCAAGACTCGTTCCATTCCGGCTCAATGTCTCGTCGTAGGTTCTGCCGGGATGCTCAAGCCCGACATGTTTGCCACTGTACATCTTGGCATCGGATCAGCTCGTGAGGAGCTTGTGATTCCGCTCTCGGCGGTCGTGACGGAGGACAAGAAGACTTTTGTGTTCGTGAAACATGATGGAGCATTTGAGAAGCACGAGATCGTGATTGGTGAGCGCGACGGTGATAGGGTTGCGGTTGAAAGCGGGCTTGAAGACGGCGAAATCATCGCGTCTAAAGGTGCTTTTGTGCTTTCGAGCGAGCAAAAGAAGGACGAACTCAAGGGGGACGAACACTAATGCTCGAACGGGTGCTGGAGTTCAGTCTCACACAAAGGTTGCTCGTCATCATCGCGACCGCTCTGGTGGTTCTTTTCGGGCTCGTTTCGTGGCAGCAACTGACGCTGGATGCCGTCCCCGACATCACAACCAACCAAGTGGGAATCAACACCGAAACGGGTGGAATGAGCCCTGAAGAAGTCGAGAAACTGGTGACGTTCCCCATTGAAACCTCGATGGGCGGAATTCCTGGTGTCGAGCAAGTTCGGAGCCTCAGCCAATACGGTCTCTCGCAGGTCATCGTGACCTTTAAAGACGAAGTGGACACCTACTTCGCCCGGAACCTTGTTAACGAGCGGCTTAACAGTGTTAAGGAGTCGCTCCCTTCCAGAATCGAAGCTCCCCAGATGAGTCCCGTCTCTAACGGATTGGGTGACATCTACATGTACGCACTTGAGAGCGAGAAACGAAGCCCGATGGAGCTTCGTTCGCTCCAAGATTGGACCATCGCACCGCAGCTTCGCACAGTAGCCGGTGTCGCGGAGGTCAACTCGGCAGACGGATCAGTCAAGCAGTATCAGGTTGTTGTCGAGCCGCGTGCCCTTTTAGCTAGAGGCATCGCCGTTGATGAAGTTGTGACGACCCTCCAAAAGAACAATCAGAACGCTGGTGGAGGGGTTTTGGAACGCAATGGAGAGCGAGTCCTCATTCGAAGCGTGGGCCTTGCCACGACGATCAGCGACATCGAAAAAATCGTCGTCAAGACTGAAAGCGGAATCCCGGTTCTGATTCGCGATGTAGCAAAGGTTCAACTCGGCATTCCTGTTCTCACCGGAATCAGCACCAAAGACGGTAAGGAGGCCATGACCGTCACCGTTATGATGCTCAAAGGCGCAAACGGTCGCACTGTTGCCAACGCGGTGGATGCAAAGGTCAAAGAGATCAAGTCGCAACTCCCTGAAGATGTGACTCTGACGACGGTATACAATCGTTCCGACCTGGTTGGAGAATCGGTTCACACCGTTGAAAAGAGCCTACTGGAAGGCGGAGTTTTGGTCATCGTCGTCTTACTATTGCTTCTTGGCAACTTCCGTGGAGCATTGATCGTTGCACTCGCGATTCCGCTCTCGATGCTCTTTGCGATCATCGGGATGAACCGATTTGGCATCTCCGGGAATCTCATGAGTCTTGGCGCGATTGACTTCGGATTGATCGTAGACGGCGCGGTCGTGATGATCGAAAACGCAGTCCGGCGATTGGCAGAAGCGCGAGAACACAAGGGCTCAAAGCTCGACCGCCATGAGGTTCGGCACTCGGTATGGGAGTCCTGCCGAGAGGTCGCGAAACCGACCGCTTTCGCCGTGACCATCATCACCGTGGTCTATCTCCCGATCCTTGCCCTCGAAGGAACGGAAGGCAAGATGTTCAAGCCGATGGCGTTCACAGTCGTATTTGCCCTCATCGGTGCTCTGATTCTGACCATGACGCTGATTCCGGTCCTTGCCAGCATGTTCCTCTCTGGAGAAACGAAGGAAGGGAGAAACCCGGTCATGGAGTTCTTCAGCCGGGTCTACGCACCTGTGCTGAGGTTCGCACTGAAGCGTCGTGCGGTTGTTGTCGGTGGCGCGGTCACGATTCTACTCCTGGCTGGGTTCTTGTTCTCTCGCCTTGGCTCTGAGTTTATTCCCCAACTCGATGAAGGCTCACTGGTAATCCAACCCGTTAGAGTGCGCACTGTGGATGCCGAGCAGACGGTACGGCTGGTGACTGCCTTCGAGAAGAAGGTGCTGGAAGTCCCCGAAGTGACAACCGTGTTCTCCCGAAGCGGGACTCCCGAGGTCGCCACGGACCCAATGCCGCTGAGTCTTACCGACTCCTTTATCATGCTCAAACCCCGCGACCAATGGCGAGCTGGAATGACAAAGGAGAAGCTGATCGAAGAACTCACCGAGAAGGTGAACCAAGTTCCTGGTCAGGGCTACAACTTCTCCCAGCCGATCCAAATGCGCTTCTCAGAACTTGTTTCAGGTGTGAAAGCCGACATTGGAATCAAGGTTTTTGGCGAAGACCTGAGCGAGCTCAAAGCCAAGGCCGACGAAATCGCGGCGGCAGTCCGGGATATTCCTGGAGCGCAGGACGTGGAAGTCGAGCAAGTCGATGAGGTGCCCGTGCTTCAAATCGACATCGACCGGGACGCGATCTCAAGAGTCGGAGTGAGCATTGACGACATTCAGCAGATGATCAAAGTCGCGCTTGGCGGAGAACCTGTCGGTCAGATCATCGAGGGTGACAAGCGGTTTGCCCTGACGGTGAAACTGCCTGATAGCATTCGGAACGACGTGGAAGCGATCAAGTCGATCTTGATTGAAACTCCAGAGGGAGGCGGAGTACCGCTTTCATCGCTCGCGCACATCGATGACGCCCCTGCTCCCGCCCAAATCTCTCGGGAGATGGGTAAGCGCCGCGTGGTTGTCCAAATGAACGTAAGAGGCAGCGACATCGGCACTTTTGTGACGGCGGCGCAAAAGGCAATCAAGGAGAAAGTGAAGCTCAAGGAGGGCTATTACATCACCTGGGGAGGGCAGTTTGAAAATTTGCAGAAAGCATCGGCAAGGCTCATGCTCGTCGTGCCCCTCGCGCTGTCGCTTATCTTCCTTTTGCTGTTCTCGACGTTCGGCTCTTTGAAGCAAGCGATCCTCATTTTTACCGGTGTGCCGCTTGCAATCACGGGTGGAATTGTCGGGCTGTTCCTACGAGGAATGCCTTTCAGCATCACCGCCGGGGTTGGGTTCATTGCTCTTTCCGGCGTTGCCGTGCTTAATGGAGTTGTGATGGTCTCGGCGATCAACCGACTTCGTGACGATGGAAAGCTTGGTGTGATAGATGCCGTTCGCGAAGGTGCAACTCAGAGATTGCGGCCAGTCCTGATGACGGCACTCGTTGCGGCACTCGGGTTCATTCCCATGGCACTGAATACGGGCATCGGAGCGGAAGTTCAACGACCTCTGGCGACCGTCGTCATCGGTGGCATCGTCTCGGCGACTCTACTGACCCTAGTCGTTCTCCCCGCGCTCTACACATGGGCTGAATCTGACGAGATATCGGGGAAGGCACTGTGAACGGCTAAAAGTTCTAATCCCGTCCGGTGTGACGCCATTTTTAGGTTCAAAATGGGGTGGTACTCCGGACGGGATTCGAACCCGCGACCTTCGCCGTGAAAGGGCGATGTCCTAACCGCTAGACGACCGGAGCAGATGCGGTCATTTTGAAGGAAGCAGGGGGCCTAAGTCAACCAACAAGTAACTCAATCCGCCTCAAAAAGCTAACGCTCCCGGAAAAGTAAATTCCGAAGAGCGTTCAAAGGCACGCGAGAAACCGTTATTCGACTGTTTTGGGCTTTTTGCCCTTCTTCTTTGACGATTCCGATTTTTTGGCAGAAGCCGACTTGGCTGACTTTGCTTTAGTGCTTGATTTGGTTCCGCCGCCAACGGTTTTCAAGTCTGATTTCACCCTTCTGCCTCCGGCATAACGAGAATCGTAGTATCCGCCGTAAAGCGAGTCAATTCTGACTTCGTCTTTGCCGCTGCTGGCATGAATGAACTTTCCACCGCCGATGTACATTCCAGCATGGTTGATTCGACTGCTTCCTCGCGTTCGGAACAAAACGATATCACCGGGGCGAAGCGATTCCTTAGAGGAAACGACATTGCCTAAACCACTCATGGAAGCAGCGGTTCGCGGAAGATTGACCCCTTCTTGGTTCTTATAAAGCCACCAAACAAACCCGGAACAGTCAAATCCGCGAGTGGATTCTCCGCCGTAAACGTAGTCAATTCCTAAACACGCTTTTGCAGATGCCACCAACTTTAGGTCATTTGGATCGCCCTTGTAGTTCGAAGCGATGACTCTTGTATCTCGAGGTCCGGCGGGATTTCTACTTCCCGGCATGGTTCGGCTATATGAATTGACCAAATCTCCGCGGACGTATCCGACGGTCCCGTGCTTAAACTTCAGTTTGTACCAAGCACCTGACCTTCCAACAATGGTTGCAACGGTTCCTTTGTCAACCATTGTGATTTTAGAACCGGATGTTTTAGGTGACTTTCGAATGGTCACATTGTCGGTGTTGATTTTCACCAAACTGGTGTGAATGTAATTTATCTTTTCACCGGATGCCGCGTAAGCCGGCTTTGAACTTGGCTTACCGTAGACCGGAGTGATCATGTCGCGGCGAACATAACCAACTGTGCCGCCTGAAAACTTCACTTTTAGCCATTCCGGCGTTCTTCCAAGGATTGTTGCAACTTTGCCTTGTTGTACGGTTACAACTTTCGCGGCACTTGTTGAAGGCGACTTTCGAACGATAACGGCTGGCTTTGCAATCTTTACGGCTGTCGCTTGGATGACCGGCTTTTTCGGCTTAGATGATGCAACTGCTTTCGTTGCTGCGTTTCCATAAATTGGAGTGATGAGGTCACGTCGAACGTAACCGACAGTTCCACCTGCAAATTTGACCTTGACCCATTCGGTCGTTCTTCCTACAATCACGGCTGTGCGACCCTTGCTTACGGTTGCGACCTTTGGCGCGGAAGTCGAAGGAGTTTTGCGGACCGAGACGTTATCGGCCGTTATTTTGATGGCTGATGCCTTTGACGACGCTACCGGTTTCTTAACTTCCGGAACCTTGAGTACTTTGCCAGGTTTGAGCGTAGCGGTGTTTGTGATGCCGTTTAACTTCTTTAAAGAAGTCGCATCAACACCAAGTCTTGAGGCTATTTTTAGGAGCGTATCTCCTGTTCTCACCGTGTAGGTGCGGCCCGCGATTGCTGATACCATCCATAGCAGAGCAGTCGTCAGGGCAATCGTCCTTACCAACATGTGCGATTTTCCCTCCCCGAGCGTAGAGGCACCATTGCCAGAAGCCCAGTAGACACGGAGGATACCCCTGGCCGGACTTTCCAGTCAACCCTTAAGACTGGGCTAACATTCGGCAAGCGTCTGGAAAGCCATGCTGAGCATTGTCATTGTCAACTGGAACACAAGGGAATTGCTTCGGCAATGCCTGCGGTCTGTTTTCAGTTACCCACCTTCCGAAGGGGTCGAGGTTATTGTGGTTGACAATGCAAGCGAGGATGACAGCGCAAAACTGGTGGCCCATGAATTTGGGCAGGTCAAATTGATTGCAAACTCGGCCAACGTTGGATACGCTGCCGGGAACAACATGGGCATCGAACAGGCAACCGGCGAATTGATATTGACTTTAAACCCTGATACCGAGTTTTTCGATGATTCCCTTCAAGTTGCTTGTGAACTGATTCGGTCACAGTCCGTTATCGGTGTTCTTTCCGGAAAATTGCTCAATCGAGACAACAGCCATCAAAAGAGCATCCGCGGATTTCCGAAACCATGGGATATGTTTTTTGAAATGGTTGGACTTTCAAAACTGTTCACGCGTTCATCATTTTTCACAAAATACCGACTGCCTCATTTTGATTACGATTCAGAGTCCGAAGTAGTCCAGCCGATGGGAACGTTTTTAATTTATAAAAAGTCCGTATTAGATTTGGTCGGCAAAATGGACGAGCAGTTTCCAATCTTTTTTAACGAAGTTGATTTGTTGATGAGAATCAGGCGTGAAGGATTTAAGACCCTTTATTCGCCAAGAATCAGACTTTATCATGAAGGTGGCGCAAGTACGCGACAAATTAGGCCGTCTATGATTTGGGAATCCCACCGTTCTTATATGCGGTTTTACAAAAAGTGGTATTGGAATCGGCTTTCCTTTATTACTTATCCAGTTTTGTATGCGATGGTCACGATGTCGGCTTTTTTCAGAGCAAGAGGATGGAATGCCGGATTTAGACCTTAGTATCACGATTTGCAGTTGGAATACACGCAAAGATTTGCGTGAATGTTTGAGTTCATTGGAAAAGTGTAAGAGTGAAACCCAATTTGAAGTGATTGTTTTTGACAATGCCAGCGAAGATGAAAGCGGAAAGATGGTTGAAAATGAGTTTCCGTGGGCTAAGTTAATCCAATCCAATCATAATTTAGGTTTTGGAAAAGGACAGAACCTTGCGATGGAAGCTGCTAGCGGCAGATATTTGATGCCTTTGAATTCCGATACTCTTGTTCACTCCGGTGCACTTTCTGAAATTGTAAAGTTTATGGATACCCATTCCGAAGTCGGCATTTTGGGACCAAAATTGCTAAATCCTGATGGCAGTTTGCAATTCAGTTGCCGGAAATTTCCGACTCCACTTGCTGCGCTCTTTCGCAATACTCCTCTTGGAAAGCTGTTTCCGAAGAACCGTTTTTCACGCGAATATTTGATGCAAGATTGGAACCATGATGATGCGCGCGAGGTTGATTGGGTCAGCGGCGCTGCAATATGCATCAATCGGGAATGCTATCACACGATTGGCGGCTTTGATGAACAATTTTTCATGTTTTTGGAAGATGTGGATTGGTGCAAAAGAGCATGGCAAGCCGGGTTTAAGGTGATGTATTTTCCTAAAGCCGTGATTACCCATTCCATAGGAAAAAGCACCGACCGTATTGCAAATCCGATGATTGTTCAGTTTCACGACAGCATGATGTTGTATTACCAGAAACATCACTTATCTAAGATGAACTTATTTGTTAGGCCGTTTGCGTTTGGATTTGCAAAACTGTTTTTGTGGTTGCGCCAATCAACTTTCTTAACCAAAAACAAAATTGACGACTGGAAACGAAGGACAGGAAGACTTTGAATCGCACGAATTGGCCATTTGTTTTGCTGTGCATTGGAATATTTTTGGCTCCGATTTTTGGCGGCCGGCTGGCCTTTGAGCCACAGGCAATTGATCCAAAAGACCTGCTTTACGGTGTCGTTATTGATGGAAGTTTGCCTACGCTTTCTTGTTTTGCAATCGCTCTGTTTGTTTCCCTTGCTTTTGTTAGTATTGCTGTTTCAAAACAAGTTCTTCTTTTGCCCGCTCCAAAATTCTTACTACTCATCGTGATGTTTTGGTTTGGACTGGGAATTTCAATTTCACAATCACAGTTTTTGCATGACTCCATTTTGGAGTTTTCGAAATGGACAGTCTATTTGGTTGCGTTGGTAACGGTCATTGCTACAACTGGACGTGATGGCGTTGCCAGGTTGATTTGGATTATTGCAACTTCCGTCACTGTCATTTCATTTTTGGGGCTACTGGAGTATTCAAATGCGCCGGATAGTAATTGGCGAGTTTTTTCGGTTTGGATGAACCCGAACGCATTTGCCGGTGTGCTCGCATTATGCCTTCCGGCAATGCTCGGCCTACTGTATCAATCTAACGGCATCGCTCAAAAATCTTTTTCAGGAATTTGCATAGCGACTTCATTTGGCGCACTTTGGGTGACAGGATCAAAGGGCGGCTTACTCGCTTTTTCGGTCGGCTTCATCGCATTGATTTTGTTCGGATTATTAGAGGTTTTTCGAAATCGCCATCGCCGTCAATTACTTTTGTGGATTGTATCTGCGATTTTTTTGTTTGCAATTGGTATCGGTATGCCGAAAGTCGTTGCTCCAAAATCCGATTCAGGAACCGTTTCATCCAGGATTTTTGATTCAGGCAAAGACTCGGAACAATCGGTTGGATTTAGAAAAAAGCTGTGGGCCGAGAGTCTGAAAATTGCAAAAAACAATCTTACATTTGGAACCGGAATTGGAACATATGCTTCTGTGTTACCTCGCTATTCCACGATTGAAGGATCGAAAGTTGCACACAACAGTTTTGTTCAACTTTTGGCAGAATGTGGACCGATTACTCTCTTTGTTTTTGTTTTGCTGGGTTTGATTTGGTTTTCACAATTGATGTCAAACCATCCCGGAGTTCCCGAAAGAGTCTCTTGGATTCGAGCCGGTGTTTTTGGTTCAGTAGTCGCCGGCACTTGCAACTTAATGTTTGAATCCGGTCTGTCGTATTTTGGTTTTTCCATTCTGTTTTTCAGCTTGTTGGGATGCGGAATTTTGGTTTCACGTGATGGAGCAAGACCGGAAAAGACACCCTTAGTTAGCCGTGCAGTTTTGTCGATTGGAGCCGGAATGGGTGCGACTTATTATTTGTGGGCTTCCGGATATGCGCAATATCTTGTTGGTTCTTCGAAGTTTGAATTTGCAAGAGGAAATTTTGATATCGCGATAACAACTTTGGATTCAGCCAAGAAATTTGCACCATCCGATGCATACCCGTGGATTGAAAAGGGGAGAATTTATGCCGCGCTTGGCAAGCCGGAAGTTGCAGAAACATACTTTCAAAAAGCCGCTTTGTTGCGACCTACATCTTCTTCATTTGCGTTACTTGCGCGCTCGCAAATGGACTCCGGTAAATTGGATAAGAGCGAATTCAACTTTAGAAAAGCCATCACATATTCAAAACATGACCCTCGATGGAGAGCAAGATTGTTTGACTTTTACATTAGCCAAGATAGATTTGAAGAAGCAGAGCTGGCAGCAGAAAATGTGGTCGAAACGGAGAGTTCTGATTATTACAAATATGACGCATTGCCGCAATTTGTAAAATTGGATACTTTAGATGCACATCTGTTTCTTGCCAAATTTCCGGAAAGGAAAATAGCACATTTAGAATCCGCATTTAACTTGTTAGCCGAATATCGCCGCAAAACGTACTTTGAACTGAAGAGAATGGTCGGCAACAGCGGACAAACCACTTTCGAAGTCATGCCGGGAGAATCCTTAGCGAAGGCAGAAGAGCGCTTTGAAATGTTGAAAAAAGTTGGCGAAGAATTAAAATCCGCATACAAAGCGGCCGAGGTTGCACCAAAAATTGATGTAGATAAAATAATCAACGAACTTCGCTCTGGCTAATGCGCAGTTTTTCTTCTTGAATCAATTTGAATTTTCGAAAAACTCTTCCTGCTATGGGTGCCGCTTCATCTCCGCCGTGACCTGCTTCTTCCAGAACTACCGCTAGTGCAATTTTTGGGTCGTCCGCGGGCGCAAATCCAATAAACCAGGCGTGCGTTTTGTCGCCGCGTCTTTGCTCCGCGCTTCCGGTTTTTCCTGCAATTTTGATTCCGTCCACTCGCGCGCGCGTTGCGGTTCCGGAATTGACGACCATTAACATCACGTTGCGAATTCTGTCCCACCAAGTTGAATCTATCGCAATTTTTGCATTCCCTTGTACGGGTTTGATTTGATTGTTATCCGGCATACCTGGTGTTGAAATGATTCGAACTAAGTGGGGTTTTGGCGCCCATCCGCGATTTGCCAAACAAGCGGCATATTGTGCAAGTTGCAGAGGCGTCGTCGTGAAATATCCTTGTCCAATTGCAAGGTTGACCGTATCGCCCAAATACCATTTCTGTTTTAGTCGGCTAACAAACTCATCAGTTGCCAAAACACCTGATCGTTCTCCAATCATATCAATTCCAGTCTTTTGTCCAAGACCAAATTCTTGAAAAACTTCGATGAGTTGTTTCCTTGTTAATCTTGATCCAACTTGAGCAAAAAAAACGTTACAAGATTTTTCAATTGCAGTTTCGTAATTGATTCGTCCGTGATTTCCTAAACAATCAATCGTGCGATTTCCGATTCGGGTTTTGCCTTCGCAAACAAATGTTGTTCCGGGACTCACCACACCTGCACGAATGGCAGCGATTAATGTCGCCATTTTTACGGTAGAGCCGGGAGCAAATGCAGCAGCCACCGAACGATTTAGTAAAGGCAACGCGGAATTACCACTTAACCGTTTCCAGTCTGCGGAAGAGATTCGGCGTGCAAAAAGATTTGGGTCGTAACTGGGTGAACTTACCAAACATAAAATTTCTCCTGTTTTTGGGTCCATTGCTACGACGGCACCACGTCGCCCGCCTAACGCTTGCAATGCTTCCAATTGTAAATCAGAATCCAACGATAAGACTAATCGGTCACCGGGAATTGGACTGCTTGATTGCCTTGGATTTAACTGTTTTCCACGCCTATCAACTTCGATGCTTTCTGCACCTGCTTCTCCGATTAATCTCAAATCGTACGCGCGTTCAATTCCAACTTTACCAACAAAATTCGGCAAATCTTTTTTAACTTCTTTTAATCTTTCTACATCTTCCGCACTCAAGCCGCCGACGTAGCCGACCGCATGTGCAAAAGAAGGGCCGACCGGGTATTCACGAACCGACAAAGTTCTCACAAAAGCACCGGGCAAAAACGCTCTTTGTTCTTCAATTGCTACGGCTTGTTCCGGAGTCAATCCTGCTTTGGCAACAAACGGCAATAACTTTCTAAAAAGATTTTCTTGGATGGAATTATTGAGGTCTTCAAAGTCCATTCCGACAATTCCGGCGAGTCGTTTGATTTTTTCTGGACTCTTGGAAATCTCTCCCGGTGTTACCATTAATGCCAAACTTGGTTTTACAGTCGCAATTGGAATTCCATACCTGTCCACAATAAGTCCGCGCGGTGCCGGAATCGCAACGCTAATGGTTCTTGCGCTGATAGCAAGTCGCGTTAATTCTTCATTTTTTACAATTTGTAAATACCAAAGTCG
Source organism: uncultured Fimbriimonadales bacterium (assembly GCA_964546835.1). Classification (GTDB taxonomy): domain Bacteria; phylum Armatimonadota; class Fimbriimonadia; order Fimbriimonadales; family ATM1; genus JAHCHL01. Next base: position 20,883 of record CAZJKW010000009.1, on the reverse strand, counting down.
TAACACCAACGCAATAAAGCAAATCCCCACAAAACTTGGCAAAAAAATGGCACCTAAAGTGATGTTTTTTGATGGACCTTGCTCTAACATTTAGGCATTACCATAAGGATGGAACGTGAAGCGTACATGCACTTTTTGGCTCTTCACCTTTTGGAAAACTCATGACTCGCTTAACCGGACAATATTGAGTTGCTCTCATGCCGCTTTCTACGCAAATCTCGACTTTTATTTGGGACGTTGATGGAGGAGGGTCCGTTGACGGTGTCGGATCCGGAGGCACACTGCTCGGATCAGCAGGAGGGTCTTTTATGGGTTGTTCAAACGGGTTCGGGTCTTCGGTTGGAACGCCATGCAATCCGCACGCAGGCAGTTTTGCGGCTTCTTCTCGGGTCATTAACTTAGTTTCTTTGTGCGGACATTCATTGGTTGCTCTGTCTCCTGTGTCCGTACAAATCGTGACTGTCACTTCATCCGTTAACTCGCCTCCTCCATACGATTTTGGATTTTTTCCGGAACTCTTTTCTCCAATCAAGCTTTGAATTGGTTCTAATGCTCTTGCCCACATTTGCGCTGCCGCATCGCCACCAAAAACGCCGTTCATGGGTGCATATTTCCAAGCAGGAGAACGATTTGGGTCATAGGTCGCATTTGTAACCCATGCAATTCCAATTAAATCTTCAGTAAAACCACAGAACCACGCATCGCGATAACTATCTACTGTTCCAGTTTTGCCTGCAGCGTTTTTTACGCCTCTTGCATTTTTGCCCGTACCATATAAGACGCACCGACGCAAAATATCTCGCATCGGTTCAACCGTTGCTTCACTCAAAACATTTTCAAAAACTACCGGCTGATAGTTTCGTAATTCGGCGCCATTTGGACCGACAACACGCTTAATTCCAAAAAGTTTGACGCGATTTCCATGAGTAGCAAAAACGCTATACGCTTCTGCCATTTCCATTGGACTGACCGCACTTGCACCAAGCGGCAAAGATGAAACCGGTGCTAACTCCGACTTGAATCCAAACACCTGTTTTGCAAATTGGACAATTTGGGATGGTCCCACCATTTTTCCGACATGAACTGCAGGCACATTAATAGACTTAACCAATGCCGTTTGCAAGGAAACCGATCCGCCTTTTCCTCCGCCTTTCGGTCTCCAATTTCCTTCTACAAACGGAGCATTTGAAATCATTGAATTTGGTTTGATTAATCCTTTTTCCAATGCAGCTGAATAAACAATCGGTTTAAATGATGAACCCGGCTGTCTTTTTCCTTGAGTAACTGCATTATATTGGGATCGCTTAAAATCACTTCCGCCAACCATTGCCAATATCTGACCGCTGATATCCGCAACCAAAATCGCACCTTCAGTAACTTTTCTTCTTTTCCAATCTGACAAGGTTCGTTTAAGAGCATTTTCAGCGTCGGTCTGTGCTTGCAAATTTAGAGTTGTATAGATTTTATAACCGCCACGTGCAAAATCTTCATTCGGAAATTCTTTGCGCATCTCGTCAAGCACATAAGTTACAAAATAAGGTGCACGATAAATTCCATGTTGCTCTGCCGGTTTTGGTGCCAAATTAATAGAGGCTTTTGTTGAGGAATCAAATTGATTCTTGGTAATCATTCCCTCTTCAAGCATGATGCCTAAAACAATGTTTCGATTTTTTTTGGCAGAGTCGGGGTCAACAAATGGATTTTCATCAGAAGGCCTTCTTGGAATTCTTGCAAGTAATGCCGCCTCAGCCAATGTCAACTGGTCGAGCGATTTTCCAAAATAAGTTTGCGCTGCTGCGGAAATTCCATAGGCCCCGGAACCATAGAAAACTTGATTCAAATAGAGCGTTATGATTTGTTCTTTTGAGTAATTTCGTTCGATTAATACAGCAAGGCATGCGTCTTCAATCTTTCTGCGAAAAGTTCGCTCGCCGGATGTGAGCAATCGTTTTGCGACTTGCTGCGTAATCGTGGAGCCGCCCTGTCTTGTTGAACCGGCTCGAATATTCACCCAAATCGCTCGCGCAATGGCTGTTAAGTCGACGCCCGAATGAGTCCAAAACCGCCGGTCTTCTGCGGCTATCGTCGTGTTGATGATTTGCTGGGGAATCTGGGTGTAAGCCACCGCTGTTCGGCGTTCGGCCTCCATTTGATAAAGAATTTTCCCATCCGCAGAATAAATGACGGTTGGGTCGCGATTCAAATCTGCTTCTAACTGAGGCAAAGCGGCCACACGCGGCTCTAATTCCTTGTAAACCCGGACCACGTAAACCGTAAATCCAATGAATGCCAGCAAGAAGAATAGACTTAGACCCCAAATCACCCGCTTGGTCCATTTCAACCAATTCGGTGTGGGCTTCTTATCTTTTTTGGGATTTCTTCGCCAGAAAGGCATGGGTATCTATTATGAATGGACGCTCGGAGGATACAAATTCCGGGTCCTAAGACATAGACCTAAGAATGCGCTCCAGAGTTGCTCCATCCACATCACCCATTACAACAACTCCGATGGGCCCAATCTTTCCCGAACGGACCGAAAATCTTTCTAAATCTCTGGGCGGTATTCCCGGAAGGCGCGGTGCATCGGATTGGAAAATGCTGATGTGCTTTCTGCCGTCGCTAAAATGAATCATTAAAACCCGATCCGGCCCTGTATCCCTTACCCCGCGACCGGTTTCCTTGAACCCGTTTGGCAGCCAGGTCGGATTGAGAGGCCGGAACCCAAGGTCTTCAGCGCGGTTCTCGTCAACAACTTTCGCACCGGCACGTTTGATTTCATCCCATCCCTGGGGAAAATTGGGGGTGAAATCAATCTTTTTGAACTCAAATTTTGATCTTTCTTCTCCACCGCGTCCAAACTGGATCGCTTTAAGGACTACAAAACTATTGGCGTCAATCCAGTACTTTTGGACGACGTTGCCTGCAGGGTCGAGAATATCAAGTCCGATTGATTTTTGCCCAGCAATGGTTCCGCCGTCAAATTTTCTCATCCTCAGGTCGCCTCTTTGAAATGCTTCCATTAACCTCAAGAGGAATGAATTAGAGTTGGCTCTCCCTCCGAAACTTCGACGGATTTCATTTCTTCCCGGGTCGTATTCGAGGCGTGTATCGCCAGTTTCGACAATGATAAAACCTTTGCGAAAAGAATTGTTTGGGTACTCCGTTCGCGAATTTAGGCCGTCTCGAAGAACATATTCCGTAATGGAGACCTTTTCTCCATTTACAAACATATCAACAATTCGCGTACCGCTAAATTTAAGTCTGGGCTGTGCTCTCAGAACTTTGTCAAGGATCTGAGCATCACCCGATAACGGTCGCGGCCCCATTGCAGGACGCGGACCAGTAGGCGGACCTCCCGGGCCAGGCCTTTGTGCAACGGCAAAACTTGCCGTCAACATGATTAGAACTGAAATGACAGTTCTCAAAGTCGAGTTATCTCCTCACCGCCATAAAGAAGGTCATCCGTTTCGGATGGCTTGAATTCATTGGTTGTCACAAAGTCCTCGACGGCGGTTCCGTCACCCGGAAGAATCATGGACGAGGCAACCGTTTGATGCCATTCAACCAGACTCTCTGACAGACTTGGTTGCTCATTCGCGATTTCTGACTTTTTCGGGACAAAAGATATGAAAGCAAATGCAACTGCCCCAATGAGTGCAGTAGCAGAAATCAGTTTCGGGAAGGTGAAAAACCTGGGTCTGGCAGATCTTAATTCGGCAACGGTCAACAGTCTTTCATTGAGTTCCGAACGCCAAGACAGGCTCGGTTCTTCCTGAGGGACGTTCCGAATCGCTTGAACCACAAAACCGTTTCTGTCATCCTCAAGAAAAGCATCCAGCATGGCCTTCTCCATTGGCTCAAGCACGCTGTCTTGTTCTAATTTCTCAATCAATTCTTGCCTATTCATGTTTATTTTCCGTCACTCAAAAATTCCTTAAGCGATTCCTGCATCGCGTTTCTTGCCAAAAAGAGTCTGGACTTCACGGTCCCGACGGGTATTCCAAGTACGCTTGAAATCTCGTCGTAACTGAGTTCCTCGATGTCGTGAAGCAACAGTACGGAACGTAGTTTTTCAGACATATTCGAAATTGATTCTTCAATTTTCGATTCCATCAGATTCGTATTAGCCTGAATTTCCGGGTTCCAACGATGGTCGGGAGCGTCAATTTCGCTTATCTCGGCACCGTCGGGAGAACTCAATTGAACTGTCTCAGGTCGGCGATCCTTTCTCCTTGCTTTGTCAATGCAAAGGTTTGAAGCAATTTTAAACAGCCATGTCGTTAAAGATGCTCTACCATCGAAACGGTGAATGTTTTGAAATGCCTTGATAAACACTTCCTGAGCGATATCTTCGGCATCCTCAGTGCTTTTGACCATTCTCTTAACAAACCCGAACACTCGTGCCTGATATCGGTCAACCAGTTCGCCGAACGCTTCCGCGTCACGGTTCTTGCAACGGCTGATGATGGCACCATCTATGATTTGACCGTTGTTCGGTTGGGGGATGGTCATACCTCGCAAGGAAACTTCCACTTTATTGCGACTCCTTTGAAGATAAACGCCCAAACGCGTTGGAAGTTCACCAAAAGGACTGCATCAAGTACCGGTTTTCGTTCGGTTAAAGTTTAAGCCCGATCGTGATTCCAAATCCGTCAAAAAACCTATCCTCATCAAAAATCGAGTAATAGCGCCCTTCCAAGACAATCGGAAAAGGTCCCTGCTTGTAAACGTATCCGATTGAGAACTGCATCGCAAATCGAGCCGAATTGTCAAATAACTCTCGATTGAGAAATGCCGCTCCTGCCCCCAATGAATACCGCATCGAACCGGAGTAAGCCGCATAGTTAAGCAAAACCGGGACGGCTGTGGCTCCAGCCTTTGAAAAAGCGTCGGCTGACATAGTGACTTCCCCGGCTGTCGTCGATCCCGGCACCTTCATTTTGAACAGCGAAATCTCCATCCCGGCGGTAAACCATTGGTCACCCAAGTCAGCGGCATCACTATTTGTGGGCCTGAAAATACCAAACCTCAGCATGAAGCCAAGTTGGTTTGTAAAAGGAGATTGTGCTAGAGCGGAACCGGCAAGCAGTAAGCCAGTTGTTACAATCAAAATCAGCTTCTTCATCTACGTTATGAGTCCTCCGTGACCTGCAAAGGATACAGCAAATCGGGTTCCCTTGCGGACAATTTGCAATCAAAAGTCCCGTTTTTTTACAAAAAATGCGCAAAAAACACCAATGCTTTGATACACTGTTATCGTCTAAGGACGTGGAACAATGGTACAAGCGATTCTTGCCGCAACCTTAATCGGAGCTCCAAGCAGTATGGCGAATGAGCCATGCCTTGAATATCGAGGCGTAGCCGTGATATCACTCGGGATGCCCGGACAGTTCTTGGTAATGGTGAAACCTGCCGGCGTTGCCTGGGAATCTGAAGATGTCCTGGAACCAAAAGAAAAACAGGATTACCGTGTTATTTTTCATCTGTTCCACAAAGACCGCGACTACGACATCTTCGTTGAGCATCCCAAGTCCAACCGCAAACTTTTTGGCGGAGAAAGTGATTCGTTTGACTCTATCGTTAATGCACCTGACAGCACGGGTGCTACTGTGAATAACGGTTTCGGCGTTCACGATATCTACTAAGGACATACATTTGCCGATAATCAGGACGGTATGGCCGTCCCGATTCGTGTTGCCGACCACGATCTCCTTGTTCTTTTTGACCTAAGCACGGGTGAACTTGACTCGTACTTAGATAAGGTTTGTTCTCTTTGTTCAACTTGGTTCCAATCCGACGGAACGACCCTGTTTATCAAATCCCCCCATGGCGACCGTTTCATTCTTGCGGCTCAGTCCGGAGTTGACCGCAAAATTCCGACTGCTTCATCGTTTGGAATCGGCGAAGGAATTGCCGGAGCAGTTGCCGCAGAGGCAGTACCCAGACTATTGCAAGGCAAACTCAATGAAAACTCAATGGTTGAGTCGGCTATTGTTACGCCATTACTTACGCCTCAATGGGAATGCGTTGGTGTGCTCAATCTATCAAGATTAAGCGGTTCCAAGCCTTTTACGCAAAACGAAGCCGATGAATTGATGGCGATATCAAAGGGCATCGGATTAGCAATCCAAAACGCATGCCTGATTACTCGTCTGGAAGCAACCATTGAAGAATATCGCGCTTTGGCAGCGCAGTCGGCAACCATCGTAAACAGTCTTGAAATTGGAATTCTTGCATTGGATAACTTAGGGAAAGTCCGCGGCTTTAACCCTGCTGCCGAAAAAACATTTGGAAAAGAATTAATGGGAATCAGTTGGGAAATTGCATTTCAAGATTTGAACGATGAAGATCTTCGAACGTTAAGGCACTCCGTCTTGGATGCGTACAACTCAATTCCAACAACACGATCTATCCGAAACAATGACAGAGAATTACGGATTCATTTCGGTCCGATGCCGGACGGAGGAATCACGATGGTAATTGAGGACCAGACGGAACACTTGGCTTTGGAAAAAGAATTTGAAAAAAGCCGAAGACTTGCAGAAATTGGCAGAATGACGGCTGCAATTGCCCATGAAATAAGAAATCCATTAAGCGGAATCAGCGGGTCTGCACAATTGATTGAAACAGAAACGAGTTTATCCGGTGCAAAGGAATGGGCAAAAGTGATTCGATCTGAAGCTTCGGAACTAAATGATTTGTGCAACGAATTTTTGGAATTTACACGGGAGCCGCTTCTAAATCTGGAAAATGCGGATCTGAATTGGATTTGCAAAGAGGCATTTGAAAGAAGTGAATCAGAATTTTCCGACGCAAAAATTATTGCGACATTTATTCCATCTGCGTTCACACCGCTAATTGAAGCGGATCCGCCAAAAATCCGCCAAGCCGTCAGGAATTTGATTCGGAACTCAATTGAAGCGCTGGGAACTCAAGGCGAAATTACGGTTCGAGTATCCGTTGAAAGCAATTGGGCAGTCGTTACTGTTGAAGATAATGGGCCTGGAATTGCCGATGAAAAACGCGAGTCGTTGTTTACGCCATTTTTTACAACAAAGTCAAATGGAACGGGACTTGGATTGTGCAATGTGAAAAGAACCGTGGAAGCACACGGAGGAAAAATAACGCTCCTGTCCGAACCAAACCTAAAAACATCCTTTACATTGTGGTTTCCACTGGGAGAAATGAATTGAAATCTAAACACCGTATTTTGATTGTTGATGACGAACCGAACTTGCGAAAGATTCTGCAAGCCGCTTTTGAACGGGCTAACTACTTGACATCCGTCGCTGAATCAGGTGAAGTCGCGCTAAACATTCTGGAAAAGGAAAACATCGAACTGATTTTGACGGATGTGTTTATGCCCGGAATGACCGGGTTAGAACTGTTAGATAAAGTTAAATCCAAACATCCTGAAATTCCCGTCATTATTGTCACTGCTTTTGGTACCATTCCTCAGGCAGTTGATGCCGTAAGAAACGGGGCAGCTGATTACGTTACAAAACCGTTTGATTTAGAACAACTAAAGAAGACAGTCGCCTATTGGATTCGCACAAAACCTTCTTCGGCACCCAAAGCAAAAAAGAACATTGACTCCATGTCCGGATTTATTGCCGAATCAGACCAAATGAAATCCGTAATTGAATTGGTAAAACGAGTTGCTGATTCAAGAACGACCGTCTTAATTACCGGTGAAAGTGGAACCGGAAAAGAAGTTATTGCAAAATCTATTCACAAGTTAAGTTCTCGATGTGAAAAACCGTTTCTTGCAGTTAATGCCGCAGCTCTACCCGATACGCTTCTTGAAAGCGAACTGTTTGGATATGTCAAGGGCGCTTTTACCGGCGCGGATAACGACAAACCGGGAAGGTTTGAAATGGCTGATAAAGGAACCTTATTTTTGGATGAAATTGGAGAATTGCCTTTGTCAACTCAAGTCAAGCTGTTAAGAGTTTTACAAGAAAAAGAATTTGAAAGACTCGGCGCAAATTTGCCGACTCCCGTTGATGTGCGATTGGTCACGGCAACAAATCGCTCATTAGAGCGAGCAGTTGAAGATGGAGAATTTCGACAAGACTTACTCTATCGCCTTCAAGTTTTGCATATCGAATTGCCGCCATTGCGACAAAGAAAAGCGGACATCGAACCCCTTGCAATGCACTTCTTGAAAAAGTACGCCTTTGAAAACGAAAGCGCGCTTGAGTTTATTCACGGAGAAGCGCTCGCAGCCATGCAGTCCTACAAATGGCCGGGGAATGTTCGCGAACTTGAAAATGCAATCGAAAGGGCGACGGTATTAGCCCTTCCTCACGAATCGAGATTAACCCTTGACTTATTGCCGCCAACCCTTAGAGTCGCTGCTTGATTTATCAACAAGGTAACCTTTTGACAATGGCAAAGAAGAAACCGGCAAAAGATAACCTTCTTATGCAGCGTTTAATGATGGGAGGCGCGGCACTTCTTGTGGCTGCGCTCATTGCGTGGTTTTTTACTTCCGGAAGTGGCACCATGGAGATTGAAGGCCAAAATATCCGGGACGCAAGCAAAGAGGTACCCGACGGGGGACCTACCGGGCTTCCGGGCCAACCGAGAACTCCCGACCAATCACCTCCATCGTCTGCTCCGCAGGTTCCGGCAGACCAAATCCCCGGAATGGGAAGATAAAAAAAGGCCCGGCAAAATCTGCCAGGCCCGCAAATCCACAGATTTGAATTAAGGCATTTCTTTGCAGTTAGTACCTTTGTAAGTGGCTTCATTGACAAACTTGTAGAGTTTGCTGCCTTGGTAGTCAGCAACGAGGGCATATCGAGTTTGAGTCCCGGTTTTGGTCTTTCGGGTCATCTTTTTCTTCATGATGTTGCTTTCCGGCACGTCAACCTTTGACTTGGTTTTTACGTTATAGAATTCCATTTGGCTCCTCCAATTCGGATTGTTCCGGTTCATCCGGAACGAGTTTCTTTATAGTCTAACACTGATTGACCAAAAACTGATGAGTTTTTTGAACTTGTTTGAACTTAGACTATCAAGCACAAGGACGGCCGAAAACACCCTAAAGGATGCAAGAGAATCAAAAGTCCTCTTGGCTTCATAATGAACTTAGATTGGGAACAAGTTCAGATTCCGTTTCAGATCCGTGTTTTTTGGTTCCAACAGAGGAAGTTGACCGATATGAAACCGTCGCTTTGAGTCGCCTTAAAGACCTTGGATTGAGGGTGACTGGACCTCGAAAACTCGTGCTTCGCGCTCTCGCAGCTTCAAGAAAGCCCCTTGGTGCTTATCAGATTCGCGAAAGTGTCTCGGAGCAGGGAGGGAAAGTTGACGTTGTCAGCGTATATCGAATCCTTGCCGGCCTCGTTGAAGTAGGGCTAGTTCATCACATCGGCTCCGTTGACGGCTATTTGGCGTGTACGGGAATGCACACCGGCTCACATCAAACTGAGCATTTGATCTGCACAAATTGCGGATGTGTTGAGGAGTTGCCGGTTCCGAATTCTGCTATTTCAGAAATCGGAGTTTCTGCTGCAAGAATTGGATTTTCGCCCGCCCAGACCCGAGTCGAAGTTTTGGGAGTCTGTTCTCACTGCAAATGATTCCTTCATAATCAAACCATGACTCCATTGCGGATTGTTGATGCTGATTTCGACCGTCCAAAAGAGGAGTGCGGAATTTTTGGAGTCTTTACCCCCAATAGCGAAGCCGCACGCTTAACTTTTTTCGGGCTTTTCGCTTTGCAACATCGAGGCCAGGAGTCTTGCGGTATTGCCGTTTCTGACGGCGAACGTGTTCGAATGCACAAAGACATGGGGCTTGTTTCCCAGGTCTTTAATGAGGAAATCCTCGCGACGCTTCCGGGCTTTATGGGAATTGGCCACACCAGGTATTCCACAACCGGATCGAGCGTACGAAGAAACGCACAACCGGTGAGTTGCACAACGATGGTGGGTGACATCGCAGTTGCACACAATGGCAACTTAATCAACGCACATTTGTTGAGAGCAGAAATGGAAGCCGAGGGCGAAATTTTTGACACAACAAATGACAGCGAAGTTATTGCAAAGTTGTTAGCAAAAGAACATCACGGAAATCTGATAGAAGCCATCCGCGCCGTCATGCGAAAAATTCAAGGCGCATACAGCGTTGCCGTGTTAACTCCAAAACACGTTGCTGCATTTAGAGACCCAAATGGCGTACGACCTTTGGTTATCGGAAAATTAGAGGGTGGATTTTGTGTTGCCAGCGAAACGTGTGCATTTAATCCGGTGCAAGCCGAGAAATTCGGCGATTTACATCCGGGCCAAATTGCTATCGTTGATGAAAATGGACCAAGAATCGTTCAAGGAGTTACGCCCGGCAGACCCGCAATGTGCATGTTTGAATTTATTTATTTTGCAAGGCCAGACAGCATTATGTATGACACCAGACTTTACCAAGCAAGACAAAAAATGGGTGAAATTCTTGCAGAACAACATCCCATTGAAGCGGATATTGTTATCCCGGTTCCTGACACCGGAATTCCGGGCGCATTGGGTTATTCCAAAATTAGCGGAATACCTTATGGAGAAGGACTGATAAAGAGCAGATACATTCACAGAACATTTATTCAACCTGACCAGAGAATGAGAGAAATGGGAGTGCGACTAAAATTAACCCCTCTTGAGGAACAAATTAGAGACAAGCGATTAGTTTTGGTTGATGATTCAATTGTACGAGCAACTACCACAAAACAAATTGTTAAATTACTGTTTGAAAATGGAGCGAAAGAAGTACATGTAAGAATTACTGCCCCGCCAATTATGCATCCATGTTTTTACGGAATTGACATGGCATCAAGAGGAGAACTGGCTGCTGCAAAATGGACAATTGAGGAAATTAAACAACACATTGGAGCAACCAGTTTAGGATATTTGAATCCAGATGGAGCCGTAAAATCAGTTGGCAAACCTCGTGATGAATTTTGTTTGGCGTGTTTCACCGGAGAATATCCAATACCCGTTCCCGATCAGGTGCAAAAGGACCTTTTTGAAAAACCAAAAGTAGGGGCATTTGCTACGGTTAGAAGTGGACAAGGGTTGCTCGAACTAGATTAATTTGTTCGATTATCTCTAAAAAATTTAACATGCCAATCCAAAAACAAACGATTTCTTCCACCAAAGTGAACTGCCTTGCCTCGGAACTCCGGCGGTGTCGAGGGAATGGTCCGCGGAAAGTAAGGATCTACGGCAATTTCGATATCCGAAACTCCTTCCGGCACCCCAATGACTGAATTGTTTGCTTGTTGCAAATCAGCCAATGCCTGGAATTCTGATTTTCCCCATAAATTGTCTATAGGTACAGGATCATCAATTCGATCAAAACGCCATAACCAATAATTTGATTTTTGATTTTGCGATTGTTGGAAAACTTGAACGGCATTAGAAAAAACACCTTCCGTACTTGGACAAACAAAAATCGGAGAATGGTTAAGGTATGGACTCAACACGATTACAGCCCAAAGCCCACGTGGGTCGGAAGGCGGCCAAGACGTCCACGGGCGATAGCCACCGGGCAGGTTCATTTTTAACTGCCTGCAATCCGGAAGTTTCTCGTCGTAGTCTGAGACATAAATTGAAAATCCGGAACCCATTTGACGCAGATTGCTGATACAAGTGGTTTGTTTTGCTTTTTCTTTTGCTTTTGAAAGTATCGGAAATAACAATGCAGCCATGATTGAAATAATGGCAATAACAACTAACAATTCAATTATCGTAAATGCTTTAACCTTTTTCACTCTTCTTTAATAATAACGCAAAATTGCCCTGCAATTTCAGACATTGCAGGGCAACGAGTGAATTTAGTTACCGCCACCGGTGGGTAACTTTGACTTGTTTGGATAAGAGGGTTTTACGGGTTTCTTCACCGGGGTTTTCTTCAGTTGTTCCAACACAACTTGAATCGCTTTTTCAAGTTGAGGATCCTTTCCTTGCCTCCAAAGATACGGGTCCATTTCAACTTCGTAATCCGGGTGGACGCCTTCATTTTCAATCAGCCACTTTCCGTCAGGTGTCCAAAAGCCAACTCTTGGCGCCGTAACACCACCTCCATCAATCAACGGTGGATAGTCATAGATTCCTACCAATCCACCCCAAGTTCGCTTTCCAACCAATGGCCCGACTCCTGAGGTTTTGAAAAGCCAAGGCAAATAGTCTCCACCTGAACCTGCATACTCATTGATAATCATCGCTTTCGGCCCGTAAATGGATGCCCCGGGACTGTAAAAATCATTTCCTTCGCGAGTGGAAATTCCTGCTCGCAAAGGCCTTGTCATAAATTCAACCAAATAATCTGCCGCAGTACCGCCTCCGTTGAATCTTTCATCTGCAATCAATCCTTCTTTGTCGGTTTGTGCGTAGTAGTAGCGATTGAAAAAAGTGTAACCGCCAAGCCCCGTATCCGGTAGCCAAACGTAGCCAATTTTTCCGCCGGAAAGTTTATCAACGATTCTACGATTGTTTTCTGCCCAAGCAAATGTTCGCAAAGCCACGTCGCTTCCCGTCGGAACAACAATAACTTCTCTTGCTCCAATTCCATCCGGTGATGCGGCCAGTTTTAGGCGTACTTGCTTGCCGGCCAAACCTTCAAAGAAAGCGTAAATATTGTCCGTGTCTGTTATGTTTTTGCCATTTACCGAAATGATATAGTCGCCGGGTTTTGCATTTACTCCGGGTTGAGTGAGAGGTGCGCGCAAGCTGGGATTCCAACTTTCCCCATTAAGCACGAACTTGATTCGGTATCTTCCACCAACAAATTCATAGTCGGCGCCCAGCAATCCTGTCGGTGCACCGGATGAGCCGGGAATATCTCCTCCGCTGATAAAAGTGTGACCCAAACAAGTTTCACCAAGCATTTCGGTGAAAAGATAATTCAAATCTTCTCGACTCATGCAAGTCTCAACGAACGGCGCATATCGCTTTCGCATTTCTTCGATATTGATTCCGTGATGATTAGGAGCATAAATAAAATCTCTCTGAATTCTCCATGCTTCGTTGTACATTTGACGCCACTCTTCTCGCGGATTAATCGTGCTTTCCATTCTTGAAATGGAAATCGGCGCCGCTCCGCCACCATTTGGCGCGGCGGTCGAAGTGATTGAAAATCCGCCCGGACCCGCTAACAAAATATGTTGACCATTCGATGAAACATCAAAAAATGGAACTCCATTTGCAAATGGGGCCGCTGACCTCCGGTTTAAATCGAATTTCCAAACAGTAGGCTGTCCTGGGGCACCAACGGTATGAACAGCGCTGATACTAATCAAAAAGAGTTGCCCTGCGGTTCCTGCCGCTGTCGCTCCATATCTTTGTGGCGGGATCGGAAGTGCAAGAATTCGTTGCGATATTCCGTCAAAATCAATCCGAACCGATTTATCCGAATTATCCGCTGGTTTTTGTGGTTCCGTTGCTTCTTCATCACTTTCCGGCAAAAGCGGTGAGGGCAAATCCTTTCTCAAAACAACCAAATAAGCACTGTATCTTGCATTGTTGGCTTCAAAAGATGTCATGTCCAACCAAGAACTGCCCCGTGCAGATTCAGTACTGGCTACAAAATACATATACTTTCCGCTTGCATCAAAAACCGGATAGCGAGCATCGCTCAATCCGTCAGTTAATTGCGTGGTTTTTCCGGTTTCAACTGAATGGACAAAAACTCCTTGAATTCTCGTCGGCAAATTGCGAGACCAGGTCAACCATTTGCTATCGGGCGACCATGCGGGAGTCAAATCTCGAAAAGGATTTTCGACAGCACTTGTATCAACTTTGACGTTTTTTCCGGTTTCGACGTTTACATACCAAACATTCAATCGCTTATCGGTGTAAGCAATTTTTTTGCTATCAGGCGACCAAATCGGCGAATAATAATAGGAAGGTGATTCTCCCGGAGTGATTTTTTTTGCTTCTCCGGTTCCATCGGACGGTTGAAGAATCAATTCATATTCGCCGCTCCGATCCGAAAAATAAGCAATCCACTTTCCATCAGGAGACCATGCCGGGTCTCTATCTGCGGCATTTGAACTGTTGGTCAAATTTCGGACGTCCCCTTTATCAACAGGTGCAGTAAAAATATCACCTCGTGCTTCAAAGACGGCTCTTACACCATTGGGTGAAATTCTACCAACGGAAATGTAATCAGATACATCCCTGATTTTTTTTCGAGTTTCAAGAAAATCTCCTTCAATATTCACGTTAATTTTTTCGGAAGTCCCGCTATTCCAATCATAGAGGTGAATGCTTCCGAATTGTTCAAGAACGATTGCATCTGGTCCAGCCGTGGCCGATTTATAATCAAAACCGTCGTTTTTTAAACATTGAGTTACTTTTTTGGCATTGACATCATAACTAAACAAAGTAACAGGTCCATTTCTATCGGAAAGAAAATATACTTTGTCTCCAACCCACATTGGGCAGGTGTCAACTGAATTCTTTCTCGGAATCTCATACCAACTTGAATCAGCCAATTTCGCAATCCAAATCGGTCGTGTTTGACCGCCACGATATCGCTTCCACGCTTCTTGCCAAACCATTTTTGGCACATACGCAATCTTCGTTCCATCCGGTGAATAGGAACCATCGGTGCCTTCCGGAAAAGGTAAATCGTTTGGCAATCCACCGTTGACACTTACTGTAAACAACCGCGGAACACCCGTAAATCCTCCAATCGTTGAATTAAACAATACATGCTTACCATCTCGTGTCCAGCCAATCACTTGATCAACATCCGGATTATAAGTTAAACGTTTTGGCGAACCTCCAGAAATCGGAACAACGTAAACATCCGGATTTCCATCATAAGTGCCCGTAAAAGCAACCATGGTTCCGTCCGGCGAAAAGCAGGGTTTTTCTTCACTACCATCGCCACGAGTTAAACGAATTGCATCGCCCCCTTGTCTTGAAACTTTCCAAAGGTCGCCACCAAACGCAAAAACAACATGGGTTTTGTTTAAGGTTGGGTGTTGCATCATTAATGGAGCGTCGGAACTGAGACTAACGCCGACAACAGGTGACAGGGACAACCAAGCAATAGACTGAATGAACATCAAACCTCTCCTGCCAAAATCTTTGGCATCCGTAGCATACGTTATTCTTGGAAAGGGTTGTTCCGAAAATTGGACTTAAGACCTAAAAGGGAGGCCCGACATTGCTAACTTATAAGTAGTTTCATTCAAATAATCAAGTTCCAAATGGCTTGCTTTTGAAGAAGGAAACTGTTCTGGGATTTTTGTGCTTTTCGATGCCCAACAATATCCGGAAAATCCACCAAACGAGGGAATTAAAGCCCAATAAGATCCGGTAAGCGGATAAACATCTCCAAAAGCATCCTGAATGGAGTCAAGGGAATAAGGGCAAAAAAGCAAGTTATCCGCTTGGGAGACGATAATCCCTTGTTCCGACGTTGCTGAATAACAATCTTCATAAAATGTTTTTGTAAAAAGTTGTTCGCTCAACGAACCATCTGCTTCTTCGTAAACATCCGTGCAGTCTACAACTATCAAATCATACTTTCTCTTGGTATTCTTAACAAAGTCAAATGCATCCGCAATAACTAAGTTGATGCGTTTGTCCTCAAATGAACTCGCACTAACATTTGGCAAATGCTCTTTACAAATTTGAATCACTTTTTCATCAATTTCAACCATGTCAATATGCTCGATGGACTGATGCTTGCAAATTTCTCGAAGGACTCCTCCGTCTCCACCACCCACAACCAAAACAGACACCGGTTGATTGATTGAAAGCAGCGGCACATGGATTAACATCTCATGATAGGCAGATTCATCCATTTCGGTCAGTTGAATGTGACCATCTAATAGCAACAATTTTCCGAAAACTTCTGTATCAAAAATTTCAATCCTTTGAAAATCTGATTTAATGTCAACAATTTTTTCTTTGATTTTGACTTCCATTCGTAACTTATCGCTACGAATCGGGATTGAAAGAATGTCAGACATTTGCTTTTGCCCGAACAGATTGAATGGCAATTTCTAATTTTTTGTTATCAATTTCTCGATGAAATACAAATCGCAGTTGGTGGCTTGATGCAGCCAATGTAAGCACGTTTTCCGAACGCAGTTTTTGTACCCATTCAGATGCCGGTGATTTAGTTGCAACTCGAACAATATTGGTTTGAACCGTACTCAAATCAACGCTCAAGTCCGGATGGTCAATTGAATCAGCAAATTTCCTTGCTCGCTCATGGTCCTCTTTCAACCGTTCAACCATCGTTTTCAAGGCAACAATTCCGCACGCCGCAAGAACACCTGCTTGTCTCATTGAGCCCCCAAGTCGTTTGCGATGATGTCTCGCTTCTAATATGAACTCTTTGGGTCCCACCAATATAGAACCAACCGGACAAGAAAGCCCTTTGCTTAAACAAAAACTAACTGAATCTGCAAAACTAGAAATCTGATTCACCGGAATATTTTGTGCAACGGCTGCATTAAAAACCCGCGCGCCATCCAAGTGAATTTTAATCGATTTGCTTTCGGCGAACTCTCTATACTCTTTCATTTTCGACTGAGGAATAACGGACCCGCCGGCTTTGTTATGGGTATTTTCTAAACAAAGCAAAGAAGTTCTTGGAGTATGCAACGTACCCGGAAAAAATCTCTTTTCTAAATCAGAAATCTCTATGATTCCGTTATGACCTGCAATCGTCCAACTGTTTACATTTCCAATTACCGCCGGTCCACCTGACTCATTGAAAACGCAATGCGATCCTTCTTCAACCAAAATTGCATCGCCGGGGTTTGTCCAGGTTCGAAGCGCAATTTGATTTCCCATCGTTCCACTCGGAACAAACATTGCTGCCTCTTTACCGTGCAACTCGCTTGCCAACGCTTCCAATTCCTGAACAGTTGGCTCATCGCCAAGGACATCATCGCCAAGCGGTGCTGACGCCATGGCTTTCAACATCTCTTCGGTCGGCTTTGTAACCGTATCGCTTCTTAAATCAACAATCATGATTGATTGAAAAACTCCACCGATTTTTCAAGAATTCTCTCGAACCCTTGCATCGAAAAACTATGTCCCTCACCCGGAAGAATTTCTAAATCGGTTCGTACTCCTGCTGCAAGCAACTCTCCATGCAATCTCTCACTTTGCTGCTGCCACACAATATCATCTTCGCCGCCATGAAAAATCAACACCGGTGATGACTCCGCGCAAACTTTAAAAAGTGGACTTGCTAGTTTCCAAATCGCCTCATTTTCTTCAAAAGGAACACCCAAAAACTGTCCAATAAAATCCCACGAAATTGACGGGTGATTACTTTGTGGATTGGTCAAATCAGTTAATCCGCAAATATCAACTGCAGCATTAACCTGATTTTCACCTGGATTAACTGCAAGATAAGTGGATAGATGACCGCCTGCACTGTTTCCAATTGAAAATACTCTATTTGATTTAACGCCATATTTTTCGGAGTTTGATCTCAAAAATCCGATGAAATCCTCACAATCATGAACGGCAGCAGGAAATGAATGCAAAGGAGCCAAACGATATTGCGGACAAAATGCTGCAAAACCTTTTTCAGCAAAATACTCGGCTACAGGCCTCATATCCGATTTATCACCGCTCACCCATCCGCCACCATGAATACAAACGACGGCACCTACTCTTTCACTTGACTCCGGCAAAAAACCATCAAACAATAATTCGCCGCTTCTCGTTTGAAACTCGTGATCTTCCAAGTATCTTAAAGTTTTCAATCGAGCACCGCCGACAAAAGTTGAGACGTTTCGTAAACCGCCTCGCCAAAAACATTAACGGCCTGCTCAACTTCACTTTCGCTAATTATTAACGGTGGCTCGAACCGGATGACTCTCGGATTGTTCAACGTATAGGCCGCAACTACATTTCGCTTCACCATCTGACCAATACACAATTCGCCAACGTCATCCATCGAAAATTCAACGCCAAGCATTAATCCAAGTCCTCGAACTTCTTTAATTAAATCTTTGTTTTGTTGAGCAACTTGTTGCAATCCTTGTTTCATTAAACTGCCCATTTTTTCACTGCGCTGAACAATGTTTTCATCTACGGTCGTTTGAATCGCTGCAATTCCGGCAGCGCAAGCCAATGGGTTACCTCCAAACGTACTCGTATGAATCAGCGGGTTTTTACCAAACACTTCGTTCCATACGCTTTCGGTTGCCATAACGGCACCTATAGGCATTACGCCTCCACCTAACGCTTTTGCAAACGTAACAATATCCGGAACGATTTCAGGATGATCCATCCCAAACATTTTTCCCGTTCTTCCAAAACCGGTTTGAACTTCATCAACAATTAGCAATACTTGATTTCGAGTGCAAACATCGCGTACGCCTCTTAGATAATCGGTGGTCCCAACGTGAATACCGCCTTCGCCTTGAATTGTCTCTAAAATAACAGCCGCAGTGTCCTTATCAATTGCATTTTCTAAGGCGTGCAAATCGTTAAATGGCACAAACGATACACCCGGCATTAAAGGGTCAAATGGCAAACGGTATTTTTCTCTGCCCGTTGTAGACAATGCTCCTATTGTTTTTCCATGATAACTGTCAATTGTAGAAACAATTTTGGATTTTCCGGTTGCTGCTTTTGCAAATTTCAATGCGGCTTCTGATGCTTCCGTCCCGCTGTTAACAAAAAACGTGTATTGCAATGGGTCAGGAACAATCTCATTTAAGAGTGCAGCCAAATCAGCCTGTGCTTTTCCAAAAAAAACTTTGCTTGAAAGCGGAATCTGATCTAACTGCTTTTTGACGGCTTCAACAACCTTTGGATGTCGATGTCCCAAACTAAAAACTCCGTAACCACCCAGGCAGTCGAGAAATTTTCGTCCGCTATGGTCATACAAATAACAACCTTCGGCTTTCATTTCAACGCCATAGCCGGCAAATGCCATAAGGCGAGCCAAGCCGGGATTCAAGAATTGAGAATATTTGCCGACAACATCGTCCAGCAAGGCATCCGCAAGCAACGGTTCCATGCAAAGATTATGCCCGACGAGGCAGAAAGGTATCATCGGCGACCCAAATGCCAGAACTTGAAACCACACTCATCCTGATCAAACCCGACGGAGTCAAAAGAGGGCTTGTCGGCGAAGTCGTCAGAAGATTTGAAGCACGAGGAATTCGCCTAAAAGGCATGAAACTCATCAACGCCCCCCGTGAAACGGTTGAATTGCACTATGCCGAACACCGCGAACGCCCCTTTTTCAATGGCGTTGTTGACTATCTGTGTTCAGGCCCTATCGTTGCCCTTGCCCTTGAGGGTGAAAACGCTGTCAAATCCTGCCGAGCCATGATGGGAGCCACAAACCCGGCGGAAGCAGCCCCGGGCACTATCCGAGGCGATTTTGCGCTGAGTATCGAAAATAACATCGTTCACGGAAGCGCAGACGCCGATTCGGCCGTCAAGGAATTATCAATTTGGTTCAATCAAAACGAATTGGTTTGACCACTTAAGGTCAAACGGGATAGAATGGTCGCGTTCACAAGAAGTGAGCCAACAAGGTTGACAACGGAGGATTCGAAGGAATGAAACGATTTTTAGCACTCGGCGTATGCGCCGGGGTAATGGCAACTGCAACACCTGCTTTCGCAGGCAATAACACGCAGTCCGCAAATGACACATTTTCAATGGCAATGTTCTCGGGGCGCGCGGGCGTCTTCATGCCCTTTGACGATAGTCTTTCGGATCTGGAAAACATTTGGTTCACTCTTGGATTCGACATGGAATTTGCTGTCGGTGTAATTCGAGGAGCAAAAACGGTCGTCAGCGTAGATTGGATAACACACAACGGAGGTGCAAGGGACAACGCTTTCCCAATCACCATTAACCAACGTTGGTACCAACAAGGCAACGCCGGTAATCGCTCTTATTTCCAACTCGGAATCGGTGCTTCTATCAATGACTTCACACCAAGCGACACCGTTTTCATCGGACGAGCAGGGCTTGGATGGGAATTCAACGAAAGCATGTTCTTTGAAGCCAACCTGATTTTTGGTCAAGAAGATGATGCCGGGGCCAACGTAACCGGCGTTGCTGGTTTCATCGGTATGCGTTTCTAAAACACCAATCTCAAAAAAGACCCCGGGCTAACGAATTGCCCGGGGTCTTTCGTTTTATACTATCAAATCTCGGGAGTTGAAAATTGAGCAAACAAACACCCGGCGTCCGCTACGCCGAAATTGAACATGAGTCCAGCCAATCACGGGTGCGGGTTGTGGTTGATTTAGACAGCACCGCACGCCAGAAGCCGGCTGTGGACACATGAATCGGAATGTTCGATTACCTCATTTCCATTTTTGCTAAAGAAGCGAAAATCGAGTTAGGCGTGTCCGCAGAAGGAGACTTGGGAATTGACGATCAACACACTGTTCGGGACGTAGGTGCGTGTATCGGCAAAGCAATCAGACATGCAATTGGCGAAGCAGATGGAATTAAAGGCAACGGCTCCTGCGTGATTCCCGTTGAAGAAGCCTTAATGCTAACCGCAATTGTTTTTGCCGGCAACTCCGTCTTAAAAACAAACATTCAGTTTTCAAACGAAAGATTGGGTGGATTAAGCACAGAATGCATTGAAGAGTTTTTCAGAAATGTCGTTGTTCATTCCGGAATGACGGTTCACATTAAACAATTAGATGGCACAAATAATCACCACATAGCCGAAGCCGCATTCAAATCGTTTGGCGTTGCGCTAAATTCAGCACTCCAAAGAACCGAATGAACGATATCATCCCCGCGTTGGAAATCAAAAGCGGCAAAATAGTTGGGGAAGATTATGACAATGTAGTCCGAAATCTAAGAAATTCAGAGTTCTCAATTCTGCACATTATTGACGCCGATGCAAAATTTGCAAATG